>NZ_JBEZWL010000179.1:0-13735 GCF_040648015.1 Streptomyces sp. NPDC029216
GCCGCCGAGGCCCCCGACCCGGAGCCGGCGCCCCCGCCGCTCCCCGGGCTGGACGACGGCGGGCCGGACGACGACGGCCCGGGCGCGGCCGGCCCGTCCGTACCCCTGTCCGGTCCCGGGACGGCCCTGCGCCGCTACCCCCTGCACCGGTTCCTGTGGGCCGCCCTGACCTGGACGGTCGCGGTCTTCGCCTGGCCGGTGCGCGCCCGCCGGGACGCGGAGGAGGTGAGGATGCGGCGCCGGCTGGTCAAACAGGTCCTGGGCCGGGCCGGCACCGACTTCGCGCGCGCCGAGGTCCACCACTACCTCGAACCGCGGTTCGCGATCCTCACCGAGGCGGAGGACGGAAACCCCGGCGCCCGGCGCCGGGGCAGGTGGCACCGGCGGACCGAACTGGTACCCGTACCGACCCGGGTGACCAGCGTCCGCGCCCTCTACGGAGCCCTGGACGACCTCGTCCTGCTGGGCCGGCCGGGCCTGGGCAAGACCACGCAGCTCGCCCGGCTCGCCCACCGGCTGGCCGAGGAGGCCCTGGAGGGCGGTGACGACCGGCAGCCCCCGTACCTCCCGGTGTACCTGCGGCTGGACACCTACCGCGGCGAACCCGTCGAGGAATGGCTGGCGTCGGCGCTCACCCGCGATTACAAGAGCGTCTCGGGGGTGCTCGTCCGCAGCTGGCTCGAGCGGCACCTGCTGCTCCCGGTGCTGGACGGACTCGACGAGGTGCCGGAGCCGGACCGGCCCAAGTGCGTCGCGGAGCTGCGGCGCCTGCGCGCCCTGTGCCCGGGCATGGCCGTGGGCTGCCGCACGGACGAGGCCGATCTGCGCCGTCTCGCCCGCGACCTGCGCGCGCTGCGCTACGTGGAGCCCCGGGCGCAGGCCACGGCGGGCCGTGCCGTGGCCGTCTGACGTCCGGTCGGGCGGGCCGACGGGGCAGCCCGCCCCCGTCGGCCCGGCCCGCAGGCCCGGCGGTGTCCGGGCCGGCCGGGCGGTCCGTCAGCCCGCCCGCAGCCGCTCCAGCGCCTTGATCCCGAGTTCCAGGGCCTCGGCGGGCCCGGCGACGCACTGCTGGAGGTCGATGAAGGCGCTGTCCGCGCCGGAGGCCCGTACGCCGTCGAGGGCCGCGGCGATCTCGTCGGCGCCGCTGCCGGGCCTGACGTTGTGGCGGATGTGACGGCTCAGCAGCCCGGGGTCCCGGCCCGCCTCCTCGGCGGCGCTCCGGGCCACGTCCCACAGCCCCGCCTCCATGTCCGGCGGCAGCAGCACCCCGGCCCAGCCGTCGGCGCGGCGGCCGACCCGGCGCATGGCGGCGGGGGAGAGGCCGCCGAGCAGCACGGGCGGACCGCCGGGCCGGGCCGGGCGCAGGCCGACGTAGGACTCGGGGATCGACCAGTGCGGGCCCTCGTGGCCGAACACCTCCTCGGTCCAGTAGCCGCTCAGGATGTCGAGGATCTCCTCCAGCCGGGCGCCGCGGCGGGCGAAGTCGGCGTTGACCGCGGTGTACTCGTCGCGCAGCCAGCCGAGGCCCAGCCCGGCGACCAGCCGGCCCGCGCTGATCACGTCGAGCGTGGTGAGCGTACGGGCCAGCAGCAGCGGCGGGTACCAGGGGGCGTTGAGGGTGCTGGTCGCGAGCCGGACCCGGCTGGTCGCCCCGGCGGCGGCGGTCAGCACCGTCAGCGGGTCGAGGAAGGTACGGAACCCGGGCGGGTACGGGTTCTCCGCGGTGTGGCCGGGGTAGAGGTCGCTGGGCGCGACCGGCGCGAGGGAGCGGTCGCCGACCCAAAGCCAGTCGAAGCCGGCCTCTTCGGCCTGCCGCGCGAACGGCACGATCCACTCGGGGCGGGCGTGGCTGCCGTACTGGGGCAGGGCTATTCCAAGGTCCATCGGGCCAGTCTCGGCCGGTCGCGGCCGCGTGCCGAAGGTTTGCGGCCGCCCGGCGTGGCGTGCGGACTCCGGCGCGCGGGGCGGCCAGGGGGTGTCCGTACCCTAACCGCGTGGCCCGTACATGATCACCGCCACGCCCAGGAGGCAGATGACGGCCCCGATCACGTCCGCCCGGTCGGGGCGGTACCCGTCGAGGACCATGCCCCAGGCGAGCGACCCCGCCACGAACACCCCGCCGTAAGCGGCCAGGATCCGGCCGAAGTTCGCGTCCTCCTGCAGGGTCGCGACGAACCCGTAGACGCCCAGGGCGATCACCCCCGCACCGATCCACGCCCAGCCCCGGTGCTCGCGCACCCCCTGCCAGACCAGCCAGGCCCCACCGATCTCGAACAGGGCGGCTGCGGCGAACAGGGCAACCGAGCGGACAATGAGCACGTCAACCACTTCCAGAGACGGAGAAAGCCCGAAACTAACAGCGGTCGCGGCCTCGCCGGACGGCGGGCGTTTCGGCAGGCGGGGGAATCCATGAACGACAGGCCGTCGTTGACGGCGCGGCTGCTGGGGGCCGTGCGGCTCGTCGCGGCGTGCACGCTCACCGCCGTGGCGCTGCTGTACGCCGTCCTGTGCGTGAAGCTGACCCTGGTCGACATGACGGAGGACGCCTGCAGCGCCGGCGGCTGTCCGCGCGGGCTGGGCCCGCTGGTGCTGTGGGCGCTCGGCGCCGCGGCGGGCGCGGGCCTGCTGTGGTGGGCGGCGCTGCGGGGCCGCCCGTACCGGTCGCTCGGTGGCTGGGCGGTGGCCGTCGTCGTCTCCTTCGCCGCGCTCGTGCCGGCCTGGCAGGGCTTCTCCTGGCTGCGCGGTCCGCTCCTGGTCCTCTTCAGCTACCAGGTTCCGGAGGGCCCGGCCGCCGGCAGGCCCTTGGGCTCCTGGGGGCAGGAGGCCGGCTCCGTGATCCGGGTCCGTACGGACGGTGTGACCGAGTACAACGGCGAAGGCCGCCACGGCTGGAGCATCGGCACGCCCCCCGACGGGGCGCAGGTCTGCGCGATGAGCCCGCAGCCCGCCTCCCGCACCGGCCTCCTCGGCTACGCGGGCGGCGGCCCCTGCGGCAGCCGCGTCGTGGCGGTGGACCTCACGTCGGGCCTGGAGCTGTGGGCGGCGGACGTCCCGGACCCGTCGGGCGGCATGTCCGTGGCCGGCTCCCTCGCCGTGACCGGCACGGCCGACGCCGTCGTGGCCCGCGACCTGCGCACGGGCGCCGAACGCTGGCGCTCACCGCTCCCGGCCGGCGCCGCCGTCACGGACCTCCTGGCCGGCCCGGACCGCGTCCTGGCCATAGCCCGCTCCGCCGCGGGCAGCGAACTCCTCGCACTGGACCCGCGCACCGGCACCCGCACCGGGCAGACCCCGCTCCCGGCCGGCATCGACCCGCCGCGCCTCGTGTCGGCCGGCCCGACGGCCGCCGTCATCGCGGGCGGCCGCCTCCTGCTCCACGACGGCTCGGGCCGCCCGCTCCCCGACGCGCGGACGGAGTACGTCCCGTCGGCGGACGGGCGCCGCCTCGTGCTGGGCGAGGTCCTGGTCGTGGCGGTCCCGGAACGGGAGAAGCGGGAGGTCCTGGCCGCGTTCTCGCTGACGGACGGCCGGCCCCTGTGGCGCCGCTCCCTCGGCCACGACTACACGGTGCGCACCCTGAGCGACACCGGCACGGGCCGCATCGAGGTGGTCTCCCAGGGCTCCTACACGCACCTGTGGGACCTGGACCCCCGCACCGGCACCCCGGCCGGCGAACCGGCCGTCCTGCGCGACCTCCCCCTGGGCGAGGCGGCGGCCCGGTACGGCAGCACCTTCGTCAACCTGGACCCGGGCGGCGCGCTCCCGCCGATCTTCGACGTGACTCCGGTCCTCGGCTGGTGACCGCGCCCCGTCGCATACCCTTCCGGACCATGACCGTGCTGCGAGGTGCCTTCGTCGTCCTGCGCCCCACCCTCACCGAAGACGTCCCCGCCCTGGCCGCGATCCGGGCCACCCCCGAGGTCCGCGCCCGGTGGCGGGGTGGGGACGATCTCGAAGCGGAGATCGCGGCCGACGTCGAGGACGCCGATACGGTCTGCCTCACCGTCTGCCACCGGCAGCGGATCATCGGCATGATCCAGTGGCACGCCGAGGAGGAACCGGACTACCGGCACGCCGGCATCGACCTCTTCCTCGACCCCGCCGTCCACGGCGCCGGCCTGGGCACCGACGCCGTCCGCACCCTCGCCGTCCACCTGGTCGACGACCGCGGCTACCACCGCCTCGTCATCGACCCGGCGGCCGACAACGCCGCGGCGATCCGCTGCTACGAGAAGGTCGGCTTCCGGCCCGTCGGCACCATGCGGCAGTACGAGCGCGGGCCGGACGGAACCTGGCACGACGGCCTCCTGATGGACCTCCTGGCCCCCGAACTCCTGCGCTGACCGCCCGCCGGGGTCCGGCTCAGACCTCCTCAAGGCAGGCGGGATTGAGGACAGGGGGTGTCCTTTGACACATGCATCATGGAGCGCATGACGAGCAATATGACCGCCCGCATGCTGCGGCTGCTCTCCCTCCTGCAGACCCGGCGGGAATGGTCCGGCGCGGACCTCGCCGGACGCCTGGAGGTGACGGTCCGCACCGTGCGCCGCGACATCGACCGGCTGCGCGAGCTGGGCTACCCCGTGGACAGCGTCCGCGGCCACGCCGGCGGCTACCGGCTGGCCGCCGGCGCCGAGCTGCCGCCCCTGCTCCTCGACGACGAGGAGGCCGTCGCCATCGCCGTGGCCCTGCGCACCGCCGCCGGGAGCGGGCTGTCCGGTGTGGAGGAGAGCGCCCTGCGGGCCCTGGGCAAGCTCGAACAGGTCCTGCCGCGCCGGCTGCGCGGCCAGGCCGCCGCCCTCCAGAGCGCCCTCGCCGGCATCGACTGGGAGGCGGGGCGCGGGCCGCGCGCCGATCCGGCCCTGCTCGCGCTCCTCGCCGTGGCCTGCCGTGACCACGAGGTCATCGGCTTCGACTACACCGCCCGACACTCCGCCGGCGCCGGTGCGGCCGTCCGCCGCCGCGCCGAGCCCTGCCATCTGGTCGCCTCCGGCGGGCTGTGGTACCTCCTCGCCCACGACACCGACCGGGACGACTGGCGCCTCTTCCGGCTCGACCGGATCACCGGCGCCGTCCCCACCGGCCGGCGGGTCCCGCCCCGCCCGGTGCCCGGAGGTGATGCCGCCGCGTACGTCGCCGCCCGCCTCTCCGCCGCTCCCGCCCGCTACCGTGCCGTCGCCGTCGTCCAGGCCCCCGCCGACCGGATCCGCGCACTCGTACCGGGCCTGGCCACCCGCCTGACTCCCCTCGACGACACCACCTGCCGCGTCGACGCCTCCGACGACCGGCTTCCGCGCATCGCCCGCACCCTGGCCGGCCTCGACGCCGACTACACCCTCGACGCGGACCCGGAGGTCGTCGCCCACCTCCGCCGCGCCGCCCGCCGCGCCATGGCGGCCACGCGGACGGCCGGAGGTGGCGACGCGGGTGAAGTGATGGAGTGAAGTGTGATGCGGTGCCGTGCAGTTGGAGTGGTCGGCACCCGTCCGGCACCCGCGCCCGGCTCCGGAACCGGTCGCGGACGCCGGACAGGTTGCCGCCTGGGCCCACACACGATCCTGCCGCCCTCCCGGGGGCCAGTCAATCCTGGGGTTTCCTTGCCCAACCCCAAGCGCTAGCTTGGGTTTTGTGACCTTGGACGATCTACGGGTGTTCGTGGCCGTGTGCCGCACGGGAAGCCTCAGCGGCGTGGCACGGGAGCTGGGCTGTACCCAGTCGGCAGTGAGCCAGCACGTGAAACGGCTGGAGCGGGAGACCGGGGTGGGCCTGCTGGAACGCCGCCCGCGCGGCGTCGTGCCCACCGCGGCCGGACGCATCCTCCACGAGGCCGCCGCCGAAGGCATCAGCGGCCTGGACGGGGCGCTGCGCCGGCTCCGCGAACTGGCCGACGGCGAGGGCGGATCCGTACACGTCGGCACCGGCGGGGCCACCGTCCGGCACTTCATGGCCGAGGCCATCGTCGGCTTCCGGCGGCGCCACTCGCAGGTGAGCCTGGAATTCCGCACCGAGACCTCCAGCCGCCGCTGCTTCGACGCCCTCCTGGCCGGCACCCTCGACCTGGCCTGGATCACCATCGGCCCACCGGTGCCCGGCATCGAGCAGCGCCCCGTGGTCGACCTGCCCTGGGTCCTCGCCGTCCGCGCCGAGGACCCGCTCGCCGCCCGGCCCGCCCTCGAACCCGCCGACCTCACGGACCTCCGCCTGGTCCGCCTCCCGCCCAACTCCCTCTCCGGCGCCCACCTGGACGCGGCCTTCACCGAACTCGGGGTCCGCGTCGGCTCCGACACCAGCGTGGCCGACTGGGACACCGCGCTCCTGCTCGCCGAACTCGGCCTGGGGCACACCGTCGTACCGGCCGTCCCGGGGCTGCGGGCACCGGCCGACGGGCCGCTGCGGCTGATCCCCGTACCCGCCCTGCCCCCGCTCCCGGTCGGCTGGGCGGTCCGCCGCTGGGACGCCCTCACCCCCCTCGCCCGCGCCTTCGCCGACACGGTCACCGAGAGCTGCGCCCCCGGCCGCCCCTGAACCGCCCGGCGGCCGTCCCCCTGCGCCGAGTTGACCCTCCCCCCACGTCAGGGTTGAAGCTGAACTCCGACGAAAGGGCAGGTGGATGAGCTACTCGGTGGGACAGGTCGCGGCTTTCGCCGGAGTGACGGTGCGTACGCTGCACCACTACGACAAGGCCGGTCTGCTCTCCCCGAGCAGCCGCAGCCACGCCGGCTACCGGCTCTACGACGACGCCGACCTCGCACGCCTCCAGCAGATCCTCTTCTACCGCGAACTCGGCTTTACCCTGGAGGACACGGCCGCGATCCTGGAGGACCCACAGGCGAACGCCCTGGAGCACCTGCAGGCCCGCCAGCGGCAGCTCGGCGAGGAGATCGCCCGGCTGCAGCAGCTCGCCGAGGTCGCCGGACGGGCCATCGAGGTCCAGCGGACGGGGGTCCCGCTGACCCCGCGGGAACGCTTCGAGGTCTTCGGGGAGATCACCTTCGACCTCAGCTACGCCGCCCAGACGGAGCGGAAGTGGACCGCCTCGGAGGGCGGCCGCGAGGCCATGGCCCGGGCGGCCGCCCACACCAAGGAGGACTGGCGCCTGCTCATGCGCGAGGCCGCCGCCTGGCGCGCGGAGCTGCTCACCGCCTTCGACGAGGGGGAGCCGAGCGGCGGAGAACGGGCCATGGACCTCGCCGAAGAGCACCGGCTGCACATCTCCCGGTGGTTCACCTCCTGCCCGCCCGACACGCACCGGCGCATCGCGGACGACTTCCTCGCCGACCCCCGCGCCTTCGCCCTCGTCGTACCGCCCCCGCAGCAGCGCCGGGGCCTCGCCGCCTACCTCTGCAAGGCCGTCCACGCCAACGCGGCCCGCCGCACGGACGGCCCCGCCGACACGGGAGAGAAACCATGAAGATACTGATCGCGGCCGCCGGATCGCGCGGTGACGTCGACCCCTACACGGGCCTGGGCGCAGCCCTGCGCGCCGCCGGCCACGACGTCGCCCTGGCCGCCACCGCCCCCTTCGCACCCCTCGTCCGCGCCGCCGGCCTCGACTTCCGCGCCCTGCCCGGCGACACCCGGGCGCGCGGCGACGTCACCGACCGGCGTGAGCTGATGCGCACCGCGTCCGCCTTCCTCGCCGAACTGGGCCAGGGCTTCGCCGACGTCGTGGACGAGGACACGGACCTGCTCCTGCTGTCCACCACCACGGCCCCGCTCGGCTGGCACCTCGCCGAGGCCACCGGCACCCCCGCCCTCGGCGTGTACCTCCAGCCGACCGCTCCCACCGGCGCGTTCCCGCCGGTCGTCACCGGCGCCCGCTCACTGGGCCGGTTCGGCAACCGAGCGGCCGGACGGTTCGCCCTCCGCATGGCCGACCGGATCAGCGAGCAGGGCGTCGCCCGGCTGCGCGAGCGCCTCGGGCTGCCCCCGCTCACGGCCTCCGCCATGCGCCGACGGCAGGAACGGGCGCACTGGCCCGTCCTGCACGGCTGCAGCACGGCCCTGGTACCGGCCCCCTCCGACTGGCGGCCGGGCCTGGAAGTGGTGGGCAACTGGTGGCCCCACGTCGACGCGTCCGCACGCCTGCCCGCGGACCTGGAGGACTTCCTCGGCGCCGGCCCCCGGCCGGTCCTGATCGGCTTCGGCAGCATGGCCGCCGGTGAGCGGGAGCGGCTCGGCGAGCTCGCCGTACGGGCCCTGCGCCGTGCCGGACTGCGCGGCATCCTCCAGAGCGGCAGCGCCGGGCCGGCGGCCGCCTGCGGTCCGGACGTCCTCACCGTCGGGGACGTCCCGCACGCCCTCCTCTTCCCCCGGCTGGCCGCGGTGGTCCACCACGCCGGGGCCGGCACCTCGGCGGCCGCGCTGCGCGCCGGCGTCCCGGCGGTGCCGGTCCCCGTGACGGCGGACCAGCCGTTCTGGGCGCGCCGCCTCGCCGCACTCGGCGCCGCCACCGAGCCCGTCCCCTTCGGCTCCCTCACCGCCGAAGCGCTCGCCGACGCCCTCGACCGGGTGGTGCGGCAGGAGACGTACACCCGGGCCGCCCGGGCGGCCGCCCGGCAGCTGCGGTCGGAGGACGGGGCGGCCCGGGTCGTCGAGGCCGTCGAGGGGCTGGCCCTCCGGCGGTGAGGGGGGAGCCCCGGGCGGCGGATCGCCCCGTCGAAAACGTGTCGCCGCGCCCGTCACCGGCCACGTCGTGGAACCGTCTTCCCATGACTGAAGGATCGGTACCGCACATGTCCCCGGCCCGCATCACCGTCCTCGGCGTCCAGCCGGGCGAGCCGCCCTTCCGCATCGTCGAGCTCGACGGGGAGTTCGTCGGCAGGGCGAGGTCGATGACGGACGTACTGCTGGTCGCCGCCGAGGCGGGGATCACCATCCACGACCTCGACGACCTGGACGAGGTCCGCTGGGTCGGCGGCGGAAAGTTCACCTGGAACCTCCACTGACCCCTGACGGAACGCGCCCGCCCGGCGAGGCCGGGGTGGCGGTGACCGCGCGGGCCGAGGACGTCGCCCTCCACTGGCCGCCCATCCGCCTCGACGGCAGCGTCTTCGCGCCCGGAAGGCTCACCACGTCACGTACAGGGCCTCCGGGGAGCGGTGGATGAGGGTCGGCCGCATCTGCGGAACGGGGCGGCTGCCGTCCAGTCGTAGACCCGGCAGGGTCTCGGTGAGGATCTCCAGGGTGGCCCGGAGCTGGCCGCGGGCCAGGTGTGAGCCCGGGCAGGCGTGGGGGCCGTGTCCGAAGGCCAGGTGCTGCCGGTTGCCCGGCCGGCGGACGTCGAAGGAGTCGGCGTCCTCGTACCGCCGCCCGTCACGGTTGGCCGACGCGTACGCCACGAGCAGGGCGGTGCCGGCGGGCAGCCGTGTCCCGGCGAGCTCCACCGGCCGTGTCGTGACCCGGCGGAACGCCTGTACCGCCGTGTCGAACCGCAGCCCCTCCTCCACCGCCGCCGGGACGAGCGCCGGATCGGCGCACACCAGCTGCCACTGCCGCCGGTCGGCGAGCAGGTGCAGCAGTGTGGTGGCGATGAGCGCGCCGGTCGTCAGGAACCCGGCGATCAGCAGGTTCTGCAGGTGCGCCACCAGCTCGTGCCGCTGCTCGACGCCGAGTTCGGCGCCCGCCGGGGCGGCGGCCGCGGCCAGATCCGAGCACAGGTCCTCCCGGGGCCGCGCCCTGCGCTCCAGCACGTACCCGTCCAGCAGCCGCTGCAGGGCGACCACGTCCTCGGCGGCGGCCACCTGCTCCGGTGCGGACAGCGGGCGGAACAGCAGCTCCTCGACCCGGTACCCGCCGTGCACGGCGGCCGGCACGTCCGCCGGGTCCAGCCCGATCAGCCGCCCCACCACCAGCCCGGGCAGCCTCCGGGCGTACGCCGCCACCAGCTCGGCGCCGCCGGCCCCGGCGACCTCGGCCACCAGCTCCCGCGCGCACTGCCGCGCGTACGGCAGGAGCGCCGCCGACCGCGCGCGGGACAACGCCCGGTTGAGCGGCGCACGGTGGCGCCGGTGGACGGCCCCGTCGGAGGAGAGGACGGTCTGCCGGGGCCCGAACCCCCGCGCCAGCACCCCGAGCGCCGGCTCCGACAGCGCGACGTCGGGCAGCAGCGCATTGGCGGAGGAGAAGTCCCCGGCCCGCCGCAGCACCTCCCGTACGTCCTCGTCCCGCGCCACCAGCCACGCGTCGGCCTCGGGCACGTGGAGCAGCCCCTCGGCCCGCCGAGCCCGCTCGTAGAGCGGATACGGGTCCCGGTACCACGCATCCCGCGGCCCCTGCTCCCGCCCAGCCCCCACGCACCCCTCCAGCCCCCGCCCGGCCCCCCGCCTCGCCGCGCCATCCTGCCCGACCCCCGCCCCGCCCGGAAGACCGCACACGGCCGGCACACGTTTCGGGCGGGCGGCAGCGGCAAGGCGCCGGGCATGGTGCAGATCGGATACACGATGATGACCGAGCAGGCCGGCCCCCGGGACCTCGTCGACCACCTGGTGGGCGCGGAGCGGGCCGGGTTCGACTTCTCCGTCGTCTCGGACCACTACTTCCCCTGGCTCGACTCCCAGGGACACGCGCCCTACGCCTGGAGCGTCCTGGGCGCCGCGGCCCAGGCCACGCAGCGGATACCGCTGATGACGTTCGTGACCTGCCCGACGTTCCGCTACCACCCCGCGGTCGTCGCGCAGAAGGCCGCCACGATGCAGCTGCTCTCCGGCGGGCGCTTCCGGCTGGGCCTCGGGTCCGGCGAGAACCTCAACGAGCACGTCATCGGCGCGGGCTGGCCCTCCGCGGAGGTCCGCCTGGAGATGTTCGAGGAGGCCGTGGGCATCATCCGCTCCCTCCTCGCGGGCGGGACCCTCAGCCACCACGGCGCCCACTTCGACGTCGACGACGCCCGGCTCTGGGACCTCCCCGACGAGCCGCCCCCGCTGGGCATCGCCGCCTCCGGACCCCGCTCCTGCGAGATCGCCGGACGGTACGGAGACCTCCTCGTCGCCGTCGCACCCGACGGCGGCCTCGTGACCTCGTTCGCCGCGAACGGCGGCGAAGGCAAGCCGTGCGTGGGACAGGTCGCCCTCTCCTACGACACCGACCGCGACGCGGCGGTGGCCCGCGCCCACGACCAGTTCCGCTGGGCCACGGGCGGCTGGGAGGTCAACGCGGAGCTTCCCGGCCCGGCCGGCTTCGCGGCCGCCACCCGTCACACGCGCCCCGAGGACCTCACCGACACCATCCCCTGCGGCGACGACGTCGACGCCGTCGTCGAGGCCGTACGCGCCTACGCGGACGCGGGGTTCACGGAGGTCGCCCTCGTGCAGATCGGCGGCGACCGCCAGGTTCCCTTCCTGGACTGGGCCGCGTCCGAACTGCTGCCCGCCCTGCGGGAACTCTGAAGCGGGAACCCCGAAGCCGGCGGCCGGTACGGGTCCGGCCGCCGGTACCGCACGGACGGTCAGCCGGGATCCCCGCCGCCCGCCCCGGCGGCCGGCCTGGGGCGCGGCGCGAGGCGGTACACGGCGAAGGCCCGGCCGATGACCGGCATCGCGACGTTGCGGACCGGGACACCGCCCGCGGTCATACCGTGTTCCGCCCCGAGATGGGCGTGCCCGTGCACCGCGAGGTCGGCGCCCTCCGTGTCCACGGCCTCCGCCAGCAGGTAGCTGCCGAGGAACGGGAAGATCTCCGCCGGCTCACCCGCCAGGGTGTCCGGCACCGGCGCGTAGTGCGTCAGCGCGATGCACAGCCCGCTGTCCGAGGAGCGCAGCTCGGAACACAGTCCGCGCAGCGCCCGCCCGAGGCCCTCCGCACAGGACCGGCTGTACCCGATGAACGCCTTCATCTCCTGTTCCCCGAACTCGCTGCCGCTGCGCCCGGCGAAGCCCCCGCCGAACCCCTTGGTCCCCGCCACCCCGACCTCGGTCCCGTCCAGGTGGAGCAGGACGCCCTCGCCCTCCAGGACCGATACGCCCGCGGTGCGCAGCTCCTCGGCGACGGCCTGCTCCTCGCCGCTCTCGTAGTCGTGGTTGCCGAGCACCGCGACCACCGGCACCGGCAGGCCGGCCACCTCCCGCGCCACCACCCCCGCCTCCCGGCGCGTGCCGTGCCGGGTCAGGTCGCCGGCCAGCAACAGCAGGTCGGCGCAGTCGCCGAGGGTGTCGAAGGCGGGCCGCAGCAGCCCGGCGCTGTCGGGCCCCAGGTGGATGTCCCCGACGGCGGCGACGCGGGTCACGACACGTCCTCCGTCTGCCCGGGGGAGGGCGCCTGGGGCCGGCACACGGTGAGGTCCTCGTACCAGTCGAGGCCGTCGAGTGCCTCCCCGGCGATGCGCAGGACGGCCGCCCGGGCCTCGTCGTCGGTGACCCGGCCGCTGAGGACGGCCCGGGCGCCGTGCGCCTCGATCCGCACGCCGAGCTCGGCGGCGTCCTCGTGCGCGAGGCGCTCGCGCAGGTGCTCGATGCGGTAGTCCATGATCTCGGCCGTGTTCACGGGCCGTTCTCCTTCCTCTCCGGGCGGCCGTTCACGTCCGTGCGGTCGATGACGCGGAGCGTCGCGAGCAGGTGCAGGAAGGCATCCGCCAGCGGGGAGTCGCGGTGGTCGCGGTCGAGCCGGTCCCAGTCGATCTGCTCGCGCAGCATGCGGGCCATCGGCAGCAGGTCGCCGAAGTCGCAGTAGTGCTCGCAGAGCGCGGCGAGGCGGCTGTCCATCAGGTCGGTGGGGGACAGGACCGGCATCCACACGGAGTCCACCGCCCTGACGGTCGCGCGCTGCAGGAGCGCGGTACTCACCGGGCGGCGGGCCAGCTCGAAGATCAGGTCGATCTCCTCACCGCCCGAGCTTCCCTTGACCAGCCAGTCCTCGGGGGCGCGGCGCATGGCGATACCGCCGCCTTCCAGCGCCTTGACCGCCTCCTCGGCGTCCTCGGGGCGGACGCAGAAGTCGGTGTCGTGCTGGAAGGTGGCGGGGAGCCCGTGCGCGAAGGCGGCGACGCTGCCGGCGAGGGCGAAAGGGGCGCCCGGTGCGCTTGAGCAGCGCTGCCACCCGCTTGGTGGTCTCCAGGATCGCCTGGGTATGGTCCTCAGGCAGCGGGTTCTCGTCGTGCTGGGCCGACCCCGGGCCCCCCGGCGGCGGGTGGCCGCCGGGGAGGCAGGGGGCCGGGGTCTCACGACGTCGCACGGTGTGCCTCGGACTGCGGCCGGTCACCAGTAGTGTCTCCGTCCTCCCACGGCGTGCCCGACGGCGCCCAGCACCCAGAGCACGAGGCCGATGACGACGAGGATGACGCCGATCGTCCAGATGATCGAGATCCCGGTCAAGAACCCGATGATCAACAGAATGACGCCCAGGATAATCATGAGTACCTCCTGACCCCTTTCGGACGGGGGACTCCCTGCGTCTACCACGATCGCGCTCCTTCATGCATGCGTGCCGGGTGCCCGCCGACGGGCGTTCCCGCGGAGCATGAGCGGCCGCATTCCGGGTAGCCGCGAGGCAGTCGGTACCCCTAGCGGGAGGTCCATCATGGGCAAGATGAAGGGCAAGGCCGAGCAGCTCAAGGGCAAGGCGAAGGAAGAGATCGGCTCGATGGCCGACGACAAGGACATGGAGATGAAGGGCAAGGTGCAGAAGGCGGAAGGCCGCATGGAGGAGTCCGCGGCGGACGCGGCGGCCCGGATGAGGAAGATCCACGACGCCAACCGGTGACCGAACCCTCGTGGCGGGCACGGCGTATGCGTACGCCGTG
>NZ_JBEZWL010000180.1:0-13603 GCF_040648015.1 Streptomyces sp. NPDC029216
GTCCCGTACGCCGTCCAGCCCAACCCCGGCAAGCTCGCCCACTACGCCGAGCTGGGCATCGAGGAGGTCGTCCTGCAACTCCCGTCGGCCCGGGATCCTCCGGGCTCATCGGCCGGCAGATCGCGGGCTACCGGGTCGAGCACCTGATCGGCCGCGGCGGCATGGCCGTCGTCTACCGCGCCAGGGACCTGCGGCTGGACCGCACGGTCGCCCTCAAGCTGATCGCCCCCGAACGCGCCCGCGACGAGACCTTCCGGCGCCGCTTCACCCACGAATCACGGGTCGCCGCGTCCATCGACCACCCGCACATCGTGCCGGTCTTCGAAGCCGGCGAGACCGACGGCGTCCTCTACATCGCCATGCGCTACGTCTCCGGCCTGGACCTGCGGGCCCTGCTGGACCGGGAGGGCCCCCTCCCCGTCACCACCGCCCTGCGCATCGCCGGCCAGGTGGCCTCCGCGCTCGACGCGGCCCACGACCACGACCTCGTCCACCGCGACGTCAAGCCCGGCAACATCCTCGTCGCCGCGGGCACCGACAGCGACCACCCCGAGCACATCTACCTCACCGACTTCGGACTCACGAAGAAGGCGCTGTCGCCCACCGGGTTCACCACCGCCGGAGAGTTCGTCGGCACGGTCGACTACATGGCGCCCGAGCAGATCTCCGGCCGCCCGGTGGACGGCAGGTGCGACCTCTACAGCCTCGCCTGCGTGGTCTACGAATCCCTCGCCGGCGGACCCCCCTTCGGACGCGACGCCGATCCGGCGGCCCTGCTGTGGGCGCACCAGTACGACCAGCCGCCGCCCCTGACCGAAAAGCGGCCGGACATCGCGTCCGCCGCCGACGAGGTGCTGGCCAAGGGTCTGTCGAAGGTGCCGGAGGACCGCTACGACACCTGCCTGGAGTTCGTGGCCGCCCTGCGCGCCGCGACCGGGACCGCGGTCCGGCGCGTGGAGCCGGAGCCCCGGGGCGACCACCCGCCCACCATGGTCTCGGTGGTCCCCCAGCCGCCGCAGGAGCCCCCGGCCTGGGCCCTGCCGGTCTTCCGCGCACAGCAAGACGGCCCGCACGGCGCGATGCCGTACGGGCCGTAGGCCGGGGGCCGGGCCGCTGCCGTCAGAGCCCCATCGAGATGGCGAGGCGGGTCAGCTCGGCCGTGGTGTTGACACCGAACTTGGCGCGGATGCGGCGCAGGTAGGCGTCAACGGTGTGCTTGGAGAGACCCATGTTGCGGGCGGCCTGGAGGTAGGTGCACCCGGAGGCGATGTGGCGCAGCGCCTCCTGCTCACGCGGGGCCAGCGAGGTGGGGGAAGAGGTCTCGGTCGCCTTCGAGGAGGCTTCGACGTGCTCCATGACGAGGGTGAGGCTCATGAGATTTCCTCCGCCGTGTCGGCTCGGTCATCGCTGCTGCTCACACCCTTGGAAGCAGAGGGACATATATCGGAATGTCGCTTTATGTCCCTGTTAAAGAGCTTGCGGGCGGCACTTCATGGAGTTGTCCGTCGACTGTCACAGGCGCGTCACAGGGAACCGGAACACGGAACCCGGCGCCGCAGCGTCCCGTCCCTCAGAACCCCACGAGGGACTGTTCGGCCCAGATGGTCTTGCCGGTGGCGGCGTGCCGGGTGCCCCAGCGCTGGGCCAGCTGGGCCACCAGGAGCAGGCCCCGCCCTCCCTCGTCGAAGGTCCGGGCCCGCCGCATGTGCGGGGCGGTACTGCTCGCGTCGGAGACCTCGCAGATCAGCGTGTTGTTCTCGTGGATCAGCCGCAGCTGGATGGGCGGCTCGCCGTACCGGATGGCATTGGTGACCAGCTCGCTGACCACCAGCTCGGCGACGAACGAGGCCTCGTCGAGCTCCCACGCCGTCAGCTGGTCGGTGGTGTACCGGCGGGCGTCGGCGACCACGGAGGGATCGGACGGCAGGTCCCAGACCACCACCTTGTCGGCGTGCAGGGCCCGGGTCCGGGCCACGAGCAGGGCCACGTCGTCCTCGGGCCGGTGGGTCAGCAGGGCCGCCAGCACCCGGTCGCAGACCGTGTCCAGGGTGGACGCGGGCCGGGTGAGGGCCACGAACAGGCTGTCCAGCGCCTCGTCCAGGTCGTGCTCGCGGGCCTGGAGCAGACCGTCGGTGTACAGCGCCAGCAGGCTGCCCTCCGGCAGCTCCACCTCGACGGTCTCGAACGGCAGGCCCCCCAGCCCCAGCGGCGGGCCGGCCGGGACGTCCAGCAGGTACACGGAACCCTCCGGGGAGACCACGGCCGGCGGGGGGTGTCCGGCCCGGGCCACCGTGCAGCGGCGGGTGACCGGGTCGTAGACCACGTACAGGCAGGTCGTGCCGATGCCCCCGGCGGAGTCCTCGCGGTCGTCCGGGTCGGCCTCGTCGGCGGACAGGTGGATGATCAGGTCGTCCAGGTGGGTGAGCAGCTCGTCGGGCGGCAGGTCGACGTCGGCCAGGGTGCGGACGGCGGTGCGCAGCCGGCCCATGGTTGCCGTGGCGCGGATGCCGTGCCCCACCACATCGCCCACGACCAGCGCCACCCGCGCCCCGGACAGCGGGATCACGTCGAACCAGTCCCCGCCCACCCCGGCTTCGCCGCCGGCGGGCAGGTAGCGGGAGGCGATCTCCAGCGCCCCCTGCACGGGCAGCGTGTGCGGGAGCAGGCTGCGCTGCAGCGTCATGGTCGTCGTGTGCTCGCGGTGCTCACGGCCGTGCCGGTCCGTGCTCTCGGCCACCTCGGGAGGCCGGGCCGTGAGTTCCTCGGCCAGCCGCAGGTGCTCCGGGTGCGCGGCGTCCTCGGCCCCGCTCCGGTCGTGCGCGGCCAGGCACACGGCCCGCACCCGGCCGTCCCGGTCGCGCAGCGGGGCCAGCGAGGTCTCCCAGCCCTGTTCGGGGCCCTCGCCCGTCCGGGGGACGAACGCGGTCAGCCGCTGGGGCTCCCCGGTCTCCACGACCAGGCGCATCCTGCGTTCCGTCTCGTCGCTCACGGGATCCGGGGCGATCTCCGGCAGCCGCAGCCCACGCATCTGGTCCTCCGTGAGGGAGAGCGTGCGCTGCATGCCGGTGTTCGCCCGCTGCAGCCGCAGGTCCGCGTCGAAGACCGCCAGGAAACACGGGGACTGGGCGAACGCCCACTCGTTCAGCGGCGCGTCCCAGAGCTCCTCGGCCGGACCTTGCACGGCGGACACCACCGACCACTTGACGGTCCCGCCGGTGGACGTCCAGCGGTGCGCGAGCAGCGGCACCTCCACGCTGCGCCCGTCCCGGTGCCGCAGCGCCACCGTGCCGCTCCACCGGTCCGCGCCCGGCCCGATCCCCGGGCCGGGCACGCCGGCCCCGGCCAGCAGACGGGCGGCGGGCCCTCCCACGACCTCGGAGGGCGCGTATCCGAGGAGCCGGCGGGCGCCCTCGCTCCACTCGGTCACGACGCCGTCCTCGCCGATCGTGGCCGTGGCCGTGTACGCCGCCCCGCCGGGGGCGCCCGTCTCCTGCGGCCGCTCACCGGGAAAGGTGGGAAGTTGCGCCATCGCCGCTCATCTCGCCCTCGCTAGTCCGGCCAGGGTGCTCCACTGACAAGCATGATCCAGCGGGGCGGGGAGCACCAACGCAGTGCCGTCCGCCCCGTCACGCTCCCGGGTGCGTGAGGACGAGGGCCAGCACCGCGTCCCCGGCCTGCCAGGCCATCGCGCGGCGCGGCCCGCCGAGCAGGGGCGGCCGCAGCCCCAGGAGCGGGACCCGGCGCGGGGCGCCGCCGAAGACCCCGCTGCGGTCGGCCTTGACCGCGGCCTCCTTCAGCGCCCACGCGCCGGCCAGGGCATCGGCCCGCTCCGTTCCTATGAGGGAGAGCTCCCCGGGGGAGAAGGCGTGGTCCGCGACCCGGCGCACCGTGGCCGCGGAGGCCGTCTCGCACAGGTCCACGCCCACCGGCCCCGGCGCCAGCGCCGCGGCGACGTGGCCGGGGGTGTGGCTGATGGAGAGGTGCACGGAGGGGACCGGCCGGCCGCCGACCAGCAGGTGCGGGCTGCCGTCGTCCCGGGGCAGTACCTCCACCTCCCGCGCCGGCGCCCCGACGAGCTCGCCGGCCAGGCGCTTGGCGAGCAGCCGGCCGGCCATCCACTCGGACCGCCGCCACGCCGGCAGGGCGCGGGCCACGCCCCGTTCGGCCGGGGAGAGGGACAGCGGGAGGTGGGTGAGGTCGGGGCGGCGGGCCACGATGAGCGCGGCTCCGCCCCAACGGTGGACGCGGCCCGGTGCGATCGGGCGGAAGAAGGTGTCCATGACGGGCCCCGGGCTCATGCGGCGGCCGGGGCCGCGTCGGACGGGTCGGCGGTGGCGGCCGTGCCGGCCGCGTCCAGCAGGCGCAGCTCCCGTGCCAGCGCGGTCACGGTCCGGCGGATCTGGTCGGGCGTGTGGTCCCGGGTGACGAAGAAACGCAGCCGGGCCAGCTCCTCCGGTACGGCCGGGTGGAGGATCGGGTTGACGCTGATGCCCTGCCGGAACAGGGCGTCCGCGAGGCGCAGGGTCTTCAGCGAGTCCCCGACGATGCACGGCACGACCGGTGTGCCCCGGCCGGAACCGATGTCGAGGCCCGCCTCGCGTGCGAGCCGCCCGAACAGGGACGCGTTCGCCGCGAGGCGGGTCACGCGCTGCGGCTCGGCCCGCAGCAGGCGCAGCGCGGCCAGGGAAGCGGCGGTGTCGGCCGGGGTCATCCCGGCGCTGTAGACGAAGCCCGGTGCGGTGTAGCGCAGGTACTCGACGACGCGGCGGGTGCCCGCGACGTAGCCGCCGCAGCTCGCCAGCGCCTTGGACAGGGTGCCCGCCCAGAGGTCGACGGCCTCGCGGTCGACGCCGTGGTGCTCGCCGATGCCGCCGCCCGACGCGCCGATCGTGCCGATGCTGTGCGCCTCGTCGACCATCAGCAGAGCGCCGTGCCGCCGCTTGACCTCGATGAGGGCGGGCAGGTCGGCGATGTCGCCGTCCATGCTGTACACGCCCTCGACGACCACGAGCACCCGCCGGTACTGGTGGCGGACCTGCCCGAGGAGGGCGTCCAGGGCGGCCGCGTCGTCGTGCGGGAACGGCCGGCGGGTGGCGCCGGAGAGCTTGCAGCCCTGCAGGATGCTGTCGTGGGCGAGGGCGTCGTGGACCACGAGGTCCCCCGGGCCGACGAGGTGCCCGATGACGGTGACGTTCGTGGCGTGGCCGTTGGCCAGGACGAGCGCGTCCTCGCAGCCGAGCAGACCGGCGAGCTCCGCCTCCAGTTCCAGGTGCAGGGGCCTGCTGCCGGACAGCAGGCGGCTGGCCGACGCCGAGGTGCCGAAGCGTTCCACGGCCTCCTTGACGGCCGCGGTGACCTGCGGGTCCGTGGCCATGCCGAGGTAGTTGTAGCCGGAGAAGGAGAGGAGTTCCCGGCCGTCTATGACCGTGGTGTCCGTCATCGCGCCCTCGTGGACGCGGAAGTACGGATTGGGCAGCCCCGTGCCCGCGAGCAGGGCGAGGCGCTCGTGGTGGCCGACGACCTCCGGGAAGCGGTCGATCCGCGCGTGCTCGTCGGGGACCGGCGCGGGGGGCGGCGGGGCCGGGGCCGGGGCCGCGGATGCGGGTGCGGCCTCGGGTGCGGGTGCCGGGGAGACGCCGGCGATCATCGTGGCCAGGCCGGCGAGGGTCGGCCGGTCGGCGGCCGTCTCGTCGAAGGTCCACTGCGGCCACTGCCGGGCGAGGGAGGTGAACAGGTCGGTCAGCATCAGCGAGTCGAACCCGAGGTCGTCGACCAGCAGCTGGTCGCCGCGCAGATGGCTGACGGGAAAGGCGCTGATCCGGGCCACGTGCTCGAACACGGATCCGACCACCTCGTCCCCACCGCCGCCCGACGCGGCCGACGAGGCGGGCGCCGGCTCCGGGACGGCCCGGACCACCGGGGCGGCGGGGGCGTCGGCCGGGGCGGACGCCTCCCCGGCCGGGGTGGGCGGGAGGGGCTGGACCGTGCGGGCGGCCGTGGCCGGCTCGGCCGGCTCGGGCGGCTCGGCCAGCTCGGGCGTTGCCCCGGCCGGCGTGGCCTGGAGGCGAAGGTGTGCGGGGGTGGCCTGGGCGGGGACGAGCGGCGTCGGGCCGGGCTCCGGCGGGGACGGCGGGGTGGGGCGGGTGGGGAGGGCGCCGGTGAGGTGGGTCAGGAGGGCCACCTGGTCCTGGATCATCCGGAGCAGCTCGTCCACCGTGTCCTGCGCGGGGTGCTTCACCGGGGTCTCCTCGGAGGCGGCGGAGCGTCCCTTCGCGGGCTGCTTGCCGGGCACCCAGTAGGACTGGGTGTCCAGCCCCGCCGGAGGCAGGTCCAGCAGACGGCGGTCCTCGGCCGGAACCAGCCCGCGCGGGTCGACCGGGACGCCCAGGACGGCGAGCCGGGCCAGGGCCCGGGCGAACCCGCGCCCCTCGTCCCCCGCCGGCTCGTCGACGGCGAGGAGGTGCACGTCGTCGTGCGGGTAGAGGTTGCGCCGGACCGGGGTGAGCAGCGAGCCGCCGCCGTTCACCTGGAGGAAGACGCGGGCGCCTTGGCCGTAGGCGGTGCGCACGGCGTCGCCGAAGCGGACCGGCACGGACGCGTGCCGGGCCCACAGCTCGCGCAGCTCCTCGGGGTCGCCGCACGGCCGCGCGTCCACCGCCGAGACGAACGGCAGGACGGGGGCGCCGATCCGGCAGGCCGCGAGCGCCTCGCGCACGCCCTCCTCGGCGGAGGCCAGCAGCGGGGAGTGGAAGGCCCCCGACACCTCCAGCGCGGCCGTGACCACCCCGGCCCCGACGCAGGCCCGCCGCAGGGCGGCGAGGCCCTCCGCCGTGCCGCTGACCACGATCTGCCGCTGCTCGTTGAAGCAGGCCGGCCATACGCCGTCGATGCCCTCGGCCAGCCGGCGGCAGGTCTCCTCGTCCGTCTGCACGGCGAGCATCCCGCCCGGCTCGCCGTCCTCCGCGGCCCGCCGCAGGGCCGCGCCCCGCGCGGCCAGCAGCCGTACGGCGTCCTCACCGGTCAGCGCCCCGGCGGCCGCGGCCGCCGCGAAATCCCCGGCGCTGTGGCCGAGGGTGAGGTCGGGCGTGACGCCGCAGTCGGCGAGGAGCCGGGTGGCGGCGGTCTGGACGGTGCCCAGCAGGGGCTGGCACACCTCGGTGGCGGCCAGCCGCAGCCGCAGCGCCTCCGCCCCGCCGGGGCCGGCCGGCGGCTTCCCGAACAGCAGGGCGGTGAGGTCCTGGCCCGACACGGCGCCCAGCGCGTCGACGGCCCCGCGGAAGGCGGGGTAGCCCTCGTAGAGGCTCCGCATCATGCCCGGCCGCTGGCTGCCCTGGCCGGGGTAGAGGAGGGCGATCCGGCGCTGCGCGGCGGGCAGCGGGGCGTCGGCGGCGAAGGCGTCGTCGCCGAGGTCGCCCCGGGCGCCCTCCTCCAGCTGCCGGCGGGCCACGCGCAGCCGCCGGAGGAACTCCTCCGTGTCGGCGGCCACGATCGCGAGCCGCGCCTTCAGCGGCTCCCGCGCGCCCAGGGTGTGGGCCAGCGCCCCGACCGGCGGGAGCTCCGCCGGGTCGAGCGCATCCAGCGTGTCGAGCACGTCGCCGATGTGCCGGTCCAGCAGCTGCGGGCTCCCCGCCGAAAGGAGGACGAGCTGCGGCGCCCGGGCCGCGGCGGCCGAAGGCTGCCGGACGGGTTCGGTCCCGGGCCGTTCCTCCAGCACCACGTGGACGTTGGTGCCGCCGAAGCCGAACGAGCTGACGGCGGCCCGCAGCGGGGCGTTCCCGTCCGTCCAAGGCCGGGCGGTCTCCGCGAAGCGCAGGCCGGCCGAGGAGACGCCCAGGTCCGGGTGGGGGGTGGTGCGCGGCTGCGGCACGATCGTGCGGTGGTGGACCACCAGGGCCGTCTTGATCAGGCCCGCGATGCCCGCCGCGGAGAGGGCGTGCCCGATCAGGGCCTTGCCGGAGCCGAGGTAGCAGAGGCTGGGGTCGTCGTCCGGCCACTCGGTGCGCAGCCGCCGCAGCGCCTCGATCTCGGCCCGGTCACCGGCGGTGGTGCCGGTGCCGTGCGCCTCCAGGAAGCCCACGGCGGACGGCGGGACCCCCGCGTCCTCGTAGGCCCGGCGCATGGCGCGCAGCTGCCCCTCGGCGGTGGGCACCAGGGGCCCGGGGGAGGCGCCGTCGTTGGCGGTGCCGATGCCCTTGAGCACGGCGTAGACGCGGTCCCCGGCGGCGAGCGCGTCCGCGAGGGGCCGGATGACGACCGTGCCGGCGCCCTCGCCGAGGACGAACCCGTCGGCCTCCTCGTCGAACGGGCGGCACACCCCGGCGGCGGACAGCGCTCGGAGCCGGGAGAAGCCGACCAGGCTGTCGGGCGTGAGGTTGAGGTAGACCCCGCCGACGACGGCGATCTTGCAGGAGCCCAGGCGCAGCTGGGCCATCGCCTGGTCGAGGGCGACCAGCGAGCCCGAGCAGGCGGCGTCGACGGCGAAGCTGGGGCCGCCCAGGCCGAACTGCCGGCTCACCGTGCCGGACGCCATGTTGAGGAGGCTCCCGGGGAGGCTGTAGGACTGCACGGTGCCGAACCGCCGGGCCTCCTCCTTCGCGGCGTCGCGGTCGAAGGAGCCGTCCTCCGCCCCCGCCTGCTCCGCGAGGGAGATGGCCCGGAGCGGGGCCGCCATCAGGTCCTTGTAGTCGGAGACCGAGATGCCGAAGAAGACACCGGTGTTCTCCCGGTCGAAGTCCCCGCGTCCCATCCCCGCGTCGTCGAGGGCCTCGCGGGTGACGTCGAGCATCAGCCGGTGCTGCGGGTCCATGGCCCGGGCCCGGGCGGGCGGCACCCCGTAGTGCAGGGCGTCGAAGCGGTCCACCCCGTCCAGGAAGGCGACCTGGTCGGTGTACGCGGAGTGGGTGGCCGAGTGGTTGCCGGGCTCGTGGAAGGTCCCGTGGTTCCAGCGTTCCGCCGGAACGGAGGAGAACTGGCGCTCTCCGCTCATCAGGAGCTTCCAGTAGGCGCGGGCGTCTCGGGCGCCCGGGAAGCGGCAGCCGAGTCCGGTGATGGCGATGTCAGTCATGACGGTCTTCCTCAGGTCCTTGGTGTCGTGGTCGGTGGGCTGGGTGGGGACGGGGTCAGGGGAGTACGGGGGAGGGGGGCGGGCGCGCGGCCAGTGCGGTCCGGGTGGGGCACCTGCCGGCCGCAGGTGGCGGCGGGGGTAGCGGTGGCGGGGGACGGGGGGTTGGGCGGGCGGCCGTCACCGGCCAGGGCGCCCACCAGTTCCATCCGCCGGCCAGGCGCATGAGCGCCGGTACGAGGACGCCCCGCACGAGGGTGGCGTCGAGGAGGACGCCGAGGCCGGCGCCGATCCCGAAGAACTGCAGGAGGGAGACCTGCGAGGTGCCGAAGCTCAGCAGGGTGAACGCGAGCAGGGCGCCCGCGGTCGTGACGATGCCGCCGGTGCGGGAGATGCCCGTGACGATCGAGGCGGCGTTGTCCTCACCGGCCTCGTGGGCCTCCTTGATACGGGCGAGGACGAACACCTCGTAGTCCACCGACAGCCCGAAGACGATGCAGAACAGCAGCACCGGCATCGTGGTGCTGAGCGGGCCGGGGGTGAAGCCCAGCAGCTCCCGCAGGTGGCCCGACTGGAACACCCACACCATCGCGCCGAGGACGGCCGCGAGGCTCAGGGCGTTCAGCGCGATCGCCTTCAGCGGCAGGAGCAGGCTCCGGGTGAAGCCGAGCAGCAGCACGAACGTGGTGAGCGCGATCAGGTACAGCGCCAGCGGGAGCCGCTCGCCCACGGTGGCCTTGGCGTCGACCAGCACCGCGCTGGGCCCGCCGACGAGTACGGAGGTGCCCGCCGGGGCGGGAGTCGTGCGGACGTCGTGCACGAGCTGCTGGGCGGCGCTCGACCGGGGGTCGGCCTGGGGCACCACGGAGAGCCGTTCCGGGCCCCCGCCGGCGTCACCCGCCCCGGCGGACGCGGAGGCGGAGCCGGGAGCCGGTTCCGGCAGGCCCTGCCGGAACCCGCCCCCGGGGCCCACCACCCGGGCCACCTGCGGCAGCTGCGACAGCCTCAGGGCGTAGTCGGCCCGCTCCGACACGGACACGTGCCCCGTCAGCACCACGGTGAGCGCGCTCGACGCCTGCGTGTCGAACGCCCCGCGCACGAGGTCGCCGGTCTGCCGGCCGGCCGAGCTCACGGGCAGCGCCCGGTCGTCCGGGGTGGCGAACCCGGCGTGCGCGAACGGTGCGGCGAGCACCAGCAGCAGACCGATCACCGGAAGCGCCGCGAGCAGCGGCCGGCGTACGACGATCCGCGCGAGCCCCTCCCACAGGCGCGAGCGCGACCCGCGCCGGACCCGGCGGCGCCACGGCACGGGCCAGGCGTTGACCCGCTCGCCGAGCAGCGCGAGCAGGGCCGGCAATACGGTCATGGCGCTGAGCGCCGCGATCGCCACCACGGCGATGCCCGCGTACGCGAAGGAGCGCAGGAAGTACGGGGGGAAGACCAGCAGCGTCGCCAGCGCGGCCGCGACGGTCGCGGCGCTGAAGGCGATGGTGTGCCCGGCGGTGCGTACGGTCCGCACGGCGGCCTCACGGGGGGCGTGTCCGGCGGCGAGCTCCTCGCGGAACCGGGAGACGATCAGCAGCCCGTAGTCGATGCCCAGCCCCAGGCCGAGCGCGGTGGTGAGGTTCAGCGCGAACACGGACACGTCGGTGACCCCGCCCAGCAGGCTCAGCACGAGCAGCGTCCCGGCGATCGCCAGCACCCCGATCAGCAGGGGCAGCGCCGCCGCCACCACACTGCCAAACACCAGCACCAGCATGATCAGGGTTCCCGGCAGGACCACGGCCTCGGCCCGCTTCAGGTCGGACTCCGAGATGTCCTGGAGCTCGGCGTCGACCACCGCGGCGCCGCCGACGTGCACCGTCAGGGCGGACTGCGAGCCGGCCGGGGTGCTCAGCTCGGCGCTCAGCCGCCTGGCCCGGTCCCCGAGCTGTTCCCCCTCGCCGTCCAGGTGCGCGACCAGCATGGCCGCGCCGCCGTCCCGGCCGCGCAGCTGCGCCGCTCCGGCGGTCCCGGACCAGTACGAGGCCACACCGCTGACGTGGGGCTCGGCGGCGAGCCGCGCGGTCAGCGCCTCGCCGGCGCTGCGGGCGGCCGGGTCGTCGACGGACCCGGTGCGGACCCGTGCGACGAGGACCAGGTTGGGGGAGGCCCCCGCGTGTTCGGCCAGCACCTGGGCGGCGCGGCTGGACTCGGAGTGCGGATCGTCGTACCCCTGGCTCTTCAGCCGGCCGGTCGCGCCCGCGCCGAACACGGCGGACAGGACGAGGAAGACCAGCGCGGCGAGGAGGACGAGTCGGGGACGACGGGTCACGAGGTCCCCCGCACGACGGAACATGATGCCTCCGGGCCGGACGGGCGCTCCCGCCCCGGCGGGTGCGCGGGACGGTGGATTTCCACCGTGCCCGGAGGAGGCGCGGGGCCGTAGCCCCGGCTGTTCGTTACTTGACAGGCCCGCGCAGGTGCGCCTTCACCTCCGCGGCGTGGTCGTCAGGGACCTCCCGCCGGAGGACGGGTTCCGGCGGGAGGTCTGGGGGTGGGGTCAGTAACCGTTCTGGTTCTGGTTGTTCTGGTTCTGGTTCTGGTCTTGGTTCTGGTCTTGGTCGGGGGCGGGCGGTTCGGCGGGCTTCTGGGTCGGCGGCGGGGGCTCGGTCCGCGGGTGTTCCGTGGCCGGCGGCGGGGTGACGGGCGCCTGGGTCGGTACCGGCGCCGGGGTGGCGGGCCGTTCCGTGACCGGGGGCGGGGTGGCCGGCGCCCGGCTCGTCGGCGGCTCACTGGTCGGCGGCTGCGTGGCCGTCCGCGGGGCGGAGGTGGTCGCGGGCGGCGTGGGCGCCACCGGAGCGGGGGCCGTCGGGGTCGGGGTGGGGGTCGCCGTCGCCTCGGCGGTGGGGGTGGGAGTGGCCGGGGTCTCGCTCGCCGGTGAGGGGACCGTGGGCGTCGGTGTGGCCGGGGTTTCCGTCGCGGTGGGCCCGGTCGGCGTCGGCGCCTTCAGGTTCGGGGTCTGGGTCGCCGGGGTCTGGGTCGCCGGGGTCTGCGTCCCCGGGGTCTGGGTGGACGGCGTCTCGGTGCCCGGAGACCTCGTACCGGGGGACTCCGTGTTGGTCGGCGTCCTGCCCCCCGGGGTCTGGGTTCCCGGGGTCTGGGTTCCCGGAGTCTGCGTGCCGGGGGTCTGCGTCCCCGGCGAGTACGTTCCCGGGGTCCGCGTCGGCGGGGGCGGCGGGGCCGTCGGCCAGTGCCGGGGCGGGGGCGGGGCCGGCCGGTCGTGGTGGACCTGGTCACCCGTGTACCGGTGGACCCACTGCTTGCCCTTCGGGTCGTAGATGACGAAGACGTTGATCACCGTGGTCGAGCGGTTGACGACCACGACGTTCTGCGGCTGGTACCCGGGCCAGCTGGGCCCCTTCTGCCGGGGGGTCCCCGGCTGCGGGACCACGCGGCTCAGCGGGTTGCCGCAGGCGCACCGCACCTTCGGCTCCCCGTACTTGTCGACCAGTACGGCCGTGCCCGCCTGGAGCACGGACTGGTAGCTGGTGGCGACGCCGTCGCGGTAGCCGTGGTTGGTGACGCGGGTGTCCGACCGCAGCTGTACCGGGGTCAGCGACCGCAGATAGCCCGGGACCCCGGACTCCTGGACGCCCACGACCGAGGCGAAGGCGCGGTTCCTGGCGGCGTCGGCGGACAGGTAGCGGATCTGCTTCTCCACGTCGCAGCTCGCGGTGTTGCGGCTGCCGCCGTAGAGGCCGGGCTCCGAGCCCGCCACGCTGGCGATGGTGTCCCGCTTGGCGGGGGCCGTGCCGGGCGCGGCCGCCGGCAGGGCGGCGGTCGTGTTCGCCGTCGACGGGGTGTACGGGTCCACCCCCGCGTCGTCCGTGGGCTGGAGGATGACCTCGCCGGCCGTCGCCGGTCCGCCGCTCGGGCGGCCGAGGACGATGGCCAGGACCACGGCGACCACCACGGCGGCGGTGATCGCCGCGATCCGTGGCACGGACCGCCACCAGGGGCCGTGGCCCTTGCCGCCGGGGGGCGGCGTCGGTCCGCCGGGGCCGCTCGGGCCGGACGGCGGGCCGCCGCCCGAGGGCGGGGGCGGGGGTGGGGGGCCCGCCTGGTCGCCGGAAGGCCGGCCCGAAAGGGGGCCGGAGGGTGGGCCGGTGGGACGCTCTGACTGCGGTTCGGAACTCACATTCCCCTCCCGCCGCGCGTGGGAAAGGCGAAACTCGAATGCTTTGCCTGTTTTATGCAATTTCATTCGAGTTTCACACCGTTAGCGCCCATTGTGTGCTCCGGCCCTGTGGGGTCCGCAAGCCGAACGGGCTACGCCCAGGACGCGGCGACCAGGGACCGCCGTGCCGCCGTCAGGTGCGTCGAGGCGGCCAGCCAGGCCCAGGCGTACCCGTCGGCCGAGGGGTCGGTGAGGCGGCCGAAGGCGTCCCGGGGCCGCCGGTCCGCCTCGGCGACGAGCGCGCCGGCGAGGTCGGCCGCCGCCGTGAAGCCGGCCCGGCGCACCTGACGGCGGCACGGCGGTCCCTGGTCGCCGCGTCCTGG
>NZ_JBEZWL010000181.1:0-13477 GCF_040648015.1 Streptomyces sp. NPDC029216
CCCCGGGCCGCACGGCGGCCGGGGTCCGGTCAGGCGGGGGCGGCGGCGGGACGGCAGTCCGGGTGCCCCCAGCGGGTACCCAGCTTGGCGATCTTCTCGCCGGCGGCGTACGACTGCCCGCAGGGGCAGGTGCCGCGGAACTTCGCCGTGATGGTGCGCGCCGCGCCGGAACGGGGGGCGGCGCCCCCTGACGTGGCCTTGCGCGGCGCGGCGGTGCGGGCCGGGGCGGTGCGGGCGGGCGCGGGTACGGGCACGGTGGTGGCGCCGTGGGCGGTGCCGGCGGGCTCCTGGCTGACGGCGGCGTCGCTGGCGGCCTGGTCGGCGATGGCGTTCAGGTGGTCGCCGTCCTCCCGGTGGGCCGGGACGTAGCGGAACTCCACGTCCCGGTCGGCCAGCAGCTCGTCGATCCGCTCGACGAGCTCCCGGTTGGCCACGGGCTTGCCCGCGGCGGTCTTCCAGCCGTTGCGCTTCCAGTTCGGCAGCCACTGGGTCACGGCCTTCATGGCGTACTGGGAGTCCATCCGCACCTGGAGCGCAGTACCCGGCTCCACGGCCTCCAGCAGGCGCTGGAGGGCGGTGAGCTCACCGACGTTGTTGGTGGCGCGCCCCAGCGGGCCGGCCTCCCAGCGCTCGGGCCGGCCCTCGGCGTCCGCGATGACCCACGCCCACCCGGCCGGGCCGGGGTTTCCCTTGGCCGCCCCGTCACAGGCGGCGATGATGCGATCAGACATCCCCCGATCTTGCCCTATCCCGGGCGGGGCGACGCCCACACCCCGGATCGCGGCCCCGCGGCGGCGGGGGCGGGGGGCGCCGGAGGGGCGGGTGCGGCGGGCGGAATGCGGTCACCCGGAGGTGGGACGGGATCACGGGCGGTGGTCGGCTCGGGGAGTCGGTGCCGGTGCCGGTGCCCCTGCCCGTCGCCGGTGCCGGTGCCGGTGCCCCTGTCCGTCGCGGCGTCGGTGCCGGTGCCGGTGCCCGTATCCGTCGCGGCGTCGGTGCCGGTGGCGGTGGCGGTGGCGGCGTCCGTCGCGGAGTCGGTACCGCTGCCGGTGCCGGTATCCGTCGCGGAATGTCACCGTCACCCACCACGGCCCGTCCGCCGCCCGGCAGGTGGTCGTCACCGACCGGCTGCCGGCCGTGCTGGAGTTCGTGCCCCCCGAGGGGCGCACCGTGCGGTGCGGGCCCCTGCCCCTGCCAGCGGTGGGGCGGGCGCACATCTGGGTGATCACGGTCCGGCCGGCGGCCTATTACGGCGGCGACGGGTCCGACATGACGACAACACCAGCGCCCCCGCCGGCCCGCCCTGCGGCAGGGTCAAGGACCCGACCGCGGACCTGGAGGTCGGCAAGCGGCGGATCCCCGGGAGGGGACGCGGGCTCCGGCGCCCCTCCCCCGCGGACCCCCGGACCCGCGGGGCGGGGGCTCGGCCCGCGCCCGTATTCTGGCCGCTGCCCGCGCACTTCCCCCACAGACAGGCGAGGACGTGTACACGACCGTCACCGAACTCGCGGACGGCCGCGAGCTCATCTACTACGACAGCGCCCCCGGCCGGAACCGCGCGGCCGCGGACCGGCGGCCGCCGGACCGCGTCGAGAGCGCCCCGGAGCTGCGCCGGGACCCGGCCACCGGAGACTGGGTCACCATCGCCGCCCACCGGCAGACCCGCACCTACCACCCGCCCGCCGACGCCTGCCCGTTGTGCCCCTCCCGGGACGGCCGGCCGAGCGAGATCCCGGCCGCCGACTACGAGGTGGCGGTCTTCGAGAATCGTTTCCCCTCCCTCTCCGGGGACGCCGGACGCTGCGAGGTGGTGTGCTTCACGCCCGAGCACGAGGCGGGTTTCGCGGACCTGACCCCCGAGCGGGCCCGGCTGGTGCTGGACGCCTGGACCGACCGCACGGCCGCGCTGTCCGCCCGCCCGGGAGTGACGCAGGTGTACTGCTTCGAGAACCGCGGTACGGAGATCGGCGTCACCCTGCCCCACCCCCACGGCCAGATCTACGCCTTCACCGTCCCCACCCCGCGCACCGCCAAGCACCTCGCGGCGGCGGCCGGGCACCGGGCGGCCACCGGGCGCAACCTCTTCGAGGACCTGCTCGCGGGGGCCCGCGCCGCCACCGAGCGGGTGGTCCTGGCCGGGGAGCACTGGACGGCCTTCGTCCCGTACGCCGCCCGCTGGCCGTACGAGGTCCACCTCTACCCGCACCGCAGGGTGCCGGACCTGACCCGGCTCGACGAGGCCGAACGGGCCGAGTTCCCGGGCCTCTACCTGGACCTGCTGCGGCGCTTCGACCGGCTGTTCGGACGGGCGGAGCCCACCCCGTACATCGCCGCCTGGCACCAGGCCCCGCTCACGGGCGGGGAGGAACTCGCCCTGCACCTGGAGCTGTTCACGGTCCGGCGGACCGCCGACAAGCTCAAGTACCTGGCCGGGACCGAATCCGGGATGGACGCCTTCATGAACGACGTGGCGCCGGAGACGGCCGCGCGGCTGCTGCGGGAGGCCCGGTGAACGCGCGGGTGCGCCGGGACTTCGAGCGGATCCACGGCCACGCGCCCGAGGGGGTCTGGGCCGCCCCCGGCCGGGTCAACCTGATCGGCGAACACACCGACTACAACGACGGCTTCGCGCTCCCCATGGCGCTGCCGCAGACCGCCGTGCTCGTCGCCCGCCGCCGCGCCGACGGGCTGCTGCGGCTGCACAGCGCCCAGGGCGACGGACGGACCACCACGCTGCGGGTGGCGGACCTCGCCCCGGGCACGGTGTCCGGCTGGGCCCGCTACCCCGCCGGGGTGGTCTGGGCGCTGCGCGAACGAGGGATGCCCGTCGGGGGCGCGGACCTGCACCTGGACAGCGCCGTGCCGACGGGGGCCGGGCTGTCCTCGTCGGCGGCGCTGGAGTGCGCGGTGGCCGTCGCGTACGGGGATCTGTACGGGCTGGGGCTGCGGCGGCCGGAGCTCGCGCGGGTGGCGCAGTACGCCGAGAACGCCTTCGCGGGGGTGCCCTGCGGGATCATGGACCAGATGGCCTCGGTCTGCTGCGCCGAGGGCAGCGCCCTGCACCTGGACAGCCGGACCCTGGAGGTCCGGCAGGTGCCCTTCGACCTCGCGGGGCACGGGCTGCGGCTGCTGGTCCTGGACACCCGGGTCGCCCACGACCTCGCCGACGGGGCGTACGCCGCCCTGCGGGCCGGCTGCGAGCGTGCGGCGCGGCTGCTGGGCCTGCCCGCCCTGCGGGACCTCGCGGAGGCGGAACTCCCGGGGGCGCTGGGGAGGCTCCCGGCGGAGCTGGTGCCGCTGGTGCGGCACGTGGTCACGGAGAACGCCCGGGTGGGCCGGGCCGTGGAGCAGCTGGCGGCGGGCCAACCCTCAGCCCTGGGACCGCTGCTGACGGCCGGTCACGCCTCGCTGAGGGACGACTACGGGGTCTCCTGCCCGGAGACGGACCTGGCGGTGGAGTCCGCCGTCGCGGCGGGGGCGCTGGGCGCCCGGATGACGGGGGGCGGCTTCGGCGGCTCCGTGATCGCCCTGGTCCGGGCCGAGGGGGCGGGGGCCGTGGCCGAGGCGGTGACGGCCGCCTTCACGGCGGCGGGGTACAGGGCTCCGGCCGTACTGGAGGCCGTACCGTCGGCTGGGGCCCGGCGGATCGGCTGAGCGCCGGCCGGGCCGTTGAGGAAGTCGAGCGGGAACCCTCTGGCAGCCGGGCCGCGGCCGGGCGAGAATGCCGCCATGGCCGACTCCCCGGACTCCCCCGACTCCCCCGCCGTCCGCGTCGAGCGCGCGGGGGCCGTGACCACCGTGGTGTTGTCGCGGCCCGGCGCCCGTAACGCCGTGGACGGGCCGACGGCACGTCAGCTGGCCGACGCCTTCAGGGAGTTCGAGGCGGACGAGGGGGCCTCGGTCGCGGTGCTGTGGGGCGAGGGCGGGACCTTCTGCGCGGGCGCCGACCTCAAGGCCGTCGGCACCGGGCGCGGCAACCGCGTGGAGCCCGAGGGCGACGGCCCGATGGGGCCGACGCGGCTGCGGCTGACGAAGCCGGTGATCGCGGCCGTCGCGGGGCACGCCGTGGCCGGCGGGCTGGAGCTGGCCCTCTGGTGCGATCTGCGGGTGGTGGAGGAGGACGCGGTCTTCGGGGTGTTCTGCCGCCGCTGGGGGGTGCCGCTCATCGACGGCGGCACGGTCCGGCTGCCGCGCCTGATCGGCGAGAGCCGCGCCATGGACCTGGTGCTGACCGGCCGTCCGGTGCCTGCCGCGGAGGCGTACGCCATCGGGCTGGCCAACCGCCTCGTACCGCCGGGGCGGGCCCGGCGGGCGGCGGAGGAGCTCGCCCGGGAGATCGCCGCCTTCCCGCAGCTGTGCCTGCGCCACGACCGGCTCTCGGTGCGGGAGCAGCACGGGCTGGCGGAGCCCGAGGCGCTGGCGAACGAGTTGCGGCACGGCATGGTGCCGCTGTCGGCGGGTGAGACCCTCTCGGGCGCCGCGCGCTTCGCGTCGGGGGCCGGACGGCACGGGTCCTTCTCCGGCTGAGGGACGAAGCCTCCGACCGGCGCGGCGCCGCCGTACCGGGCGCCCCCGACCGGCTCACCCCCCGGACCCCCTCCTGACCGGCCGGCCCTGACCCTCCCGAAGCGGCCGCCGCCTCCCGGAGCGGCCGCGGACGATCGAACATACGATGGGCGGGAGCCGGCGCGGGCGGGCCCTCGTGCCGGCGGTTCCGGGCGCGCAGGGCGGAGGAGCATGGCACAGGCCGGCGATGCGGCGCGGACCGTCATCCTCACGGTGGACGACGATCCGGGGGTGTCCCGCGCCATCGCCCGCGACCTGCGGCGCCACTACGGCGGCGGGTACCGGATCGTGCGCGCCGAGTCCGGGGCGTCCGCGCTGGAGGCGCTGCGCGAGCTGAAGCTGCGCGGCGACCCGGTGGCCGTGATCCTCGCCGATTACCGGATGCCGCAGATGAACGGCATCGAGTTCCTGGAGCAGGCCCTCGGCGTGTACCCGGGCGCGCGGCGCGTGCTGCTGACCGCGTACGCCGACACGCACGCCGCCATCGACGCGATCAACGTCGTCGACCTCGACCACTACCTGCTCAAGCCGTGGGACCCGCCGGAGGAGAAGCTCTACCCGGTGGTGGACGACCTCCTCACCGCCTGGCGCTCCAGCGACTACCGGCCGGTACCGGCCACCAAGGTCGTCGGGCACCGCTGGTCGGCGCGTTCCTCCGCGGTGCGGGAGTTCCTGGCCCGCAACCAGGTCCCGTACCGCTGGTACTCCTCCGACGAGCCCGAGGGGCGGCGGCTGCTGGAGGCGGCAGGGGCCGACGGCCGGCGGCTGCCGCTGGTGGTCACGGCCGAGGGGGCGGCGCTGATCGAGCCGGAGGTGCCCGAGCTGGCCGCCCGGGTGGGGCTCGCGACCACGCCGGCCGCCGAGTTCTACGACCTCGTCGTCATCGGCGGCGGGCCGGCCGGGCTCGGGTCGGCGGTGTACGGGGCGTCCGAGGGCCTGCGGACCGTACTGGTCGAGCGGTCGGCGACCGGCGGGCAGGCCGGCCAGAGCTCCCGCATCGAGAACTACCTCGGCTTCCCGGACGGGGTCTCCGGCGCCCAGCTCACCGAGCGCGCCCGCCGCCAGGCCACCCGGTTCGGGGCCGAGATCCTCACGGCGCGCGAGGTCACGGGGCTGGAGGTCAACGGCCCGGCGCGCGTCGTACGGTTCTCCGACGGCTCGTCGGTCGCCGCGCACAGCGTCATCCTGGCCACCGGTGTCTCGTACCGGCAGCTGGGGGCCCCGGGCTGCGAGGACCTGACGGGGCGCGGGGTGTACTACGGATCCTCCCTGACCGAGGCGGCCTCCTGCGAGGGGCAGGACGTGTACGTCGTCGGCGGGGCCAACTCGGCCGGGCAGGCGGCCGTGTACCTGGCGCGCGGCGCGAAGTCGGTGACGTTGCTGGTGCGCGGGGAGTCGCTGGCGGCGTCCATGTCGTACTACCTGATCCAGCAGATCGAGGAGGCGCCCAACATCACGGTCCGGCCCCGGACCGTCGTGGAGGCGGCGCACGGCGAGGGGCACCTGGAGCGGCTGGCCCTGCGGGACGCGGTGACCGGTGCCACGGAACTCGTCGACGCCCACTGGATGTTCGTGTTCATCGGCGCGGCCCCGCTGACCGACTGGCTGGACGGGACGGTGCTGCGCGACGAGCACGGGTTCATCCTGGCCGGGCCGGACCTCACGCCGGACGGGCGGCCGCCGGCCGAGTGGGAGCTGGACCGGCCGCCGTACCACCTGGAGACCAGCGTCCCCGGGGTGTTCGTGGCGGGCGACGCGCGGGCCCAGTCCGCGAAGCGGGTCGCGTCCGCCGTGGGAGAGGGAGCGATGGCCGTGATGCTCGTCCACCGGTATCTGGAGCAGTCGTGAGCGGGCCGTCGTGAGCGCGCGGGAAGTGTCCTGCGACCCGCGGGAGATCGCCTCGCTGTTCCTGTTCGAGAAGCTCTCGCCGGAACAGCTCGGAAGGCTGTGCTCCGAGGGGCGGGTGGAACGCTTCGAAGCCGGTCCGGTGTACACCGAGGGCGAACCGGCCACCTGCTTCTACGTGATGCTGGAGGGCACGGTCGTCCTGTACCGGCGGGTCGGCGGCGACGACGTGGAGGTGAGCCGCACCTCACAGCGCGGCGTCTACGCGGGGGCCATGCAGGCCTACCTGGGCGACCGGGTGCCGCAGACGTACGTGAACTCGATGCGGGTGACCGTGCCCACCCGGTTCTTCGTGCTGTCGGCGCAGTCGTTCGCGGACATCATGCAGGAATGGTTCCCGATGGCGGCGCACTTGCTGGAAGGCCTGTTCTTCGGCGCGAAGGACACCCAGCGGGCCATCGGACAGCGTGAACGCCTGCTGGCGCTCGGCTCGTTGTCGGCCGGTCTCACGCACGAGCTGAACAATCCGGCCGCGGCGGCCGTACGGGCGACGGCGGCGCTGCGCGAACGGGTCGGCAAGATGCGGCACAAGCTGGCGGTCATCGCCAGGGGCCCGTACTCGCGCGAGGCCCTCGCCGAGCTCATCGAGATCCAGGAACGCACCGCCGAACGCGTCGCCAAGGCGCCGGCACTGAGCCCGCTGGAGGCCTCCGACCGGGAGGACGAGCTCACCGACTGGCTGGAGGACCACGGCATCCCGGAGGGCTGGCGGATCGCGCCGGCCTTCGTCCAGGCGGGTCTGGACACGGACTGGCTGGAGCAGGTCGCGGCGACCGTGGCCGAGGACATCCTGCCGGGGGCGGTCGGCTGGCTCAACTACACCGTCGAGACCGAGCTGTTGATGGACGAGATCGACGACTCCACCAGCCGGATCTCCCACCTGGTGGACGCGGCCAAACAGTACGCGCAGCTCGACCGCGCCCCGCACCGCGACGTCGACGTGCACGAACTGCTCGACAGCACGCTGCTGATGCTGTCCGGCAAGATCGGGCCCCGGGTGCGGGTGGTCAAGGAGTACGACCGCTCCCTGCCCGAGGTGCCGGCCTATCCGGCGGAGCTCAACCAGGTGTGGACGAACCTCGTCGACAACGCGGTGTCCGCCATCGCGAGTTCGGGCGGTGACGGGACGCTGACGGTCCGCACGGCCCGGGAGGGCGACCGGCTGCTGGTGGAGTTCCGCGACACCGGGCCGGGCGTGCCCGCCGAGATCCGCGACCGCATCTTCGACCCCTTCTTCACCACCAAGCCGGTCGGCGAGGGGACCGGCCTCGGCCTCGACATCTCCTGGCGGATCGTGGTCAACAAGCACCACGGGAGCCTGCGGGTCGAGTCCGTCCCGGGTGACACCCGCTTCCAGGTCCTGCTGCCGCTGACCGCTACCGAGGAGGAACCCGTATGACCGAGATCGAGGGGATCGACCCGGCCGTCCCGCCCAGCGGCACCGGCTGCGCGGACTGCGACGCGGTGGGCGGCTGGTGGTTCCACCTGCGGCGCTGCGCCCGGTGCGGCCACGTCGGCTGCTGCGACTCCTCCCCCGCCCAGCACGCCACCGCCCACTGGCGGGACACCGGGCACGCCCTGGTGCAGAGCTTCGAACCGGGCGAGGCGTGGTTCTGGGACTACGCCACCGACACCCTGTACGAGTCCGGGCCCGAGCTCGCCCCACCGGACGGCCACCCGGCCGACCAGCCGGCCCCCGGCCCCGCCGGCCGCGTCCCGCAGGACTGGCCGAACCGGCTCCACCGCTAGGGTCTGTCGTCAAAGTCCCGTCTGCCCCGCGACGGCGGGAGCGCGGCGGGCAATCCCCCGGACGGGCGACCCCGCCCTGTTCGAGCGAGTTTCAACACCGCCGGGTCTGCCGCCGCAAGCCCGACGGCGGGGATCGGAACATCCGTTCACCGATCGCCGCCTCATCACCCGTGACGGGCACGTTCCGGAGCCGTTCCCAGGGCACCAGTACCAGTCGCGCGCCCATCCGGAGGAAGCCGTGGAACCCCGCCGCATGAGCAGGGGGCCGAAGCGCCAGAACGCCGCCCCGGACGTCTCGGAGTCGGAGCGGCTGCTGTTCGGCGGGCCCCTGGCGTACGACGTCGGCTGGGACCAGCACGAGGGGGCCTGGCTGGAGCTCGGGCTGTGGCGGATGGCCCGGGACCTGCCCGCGCTGGTGGGCACCGCGTTACGGCTGGCCCGCCGGGCCGACGCGCCGGCCTTACGGACGGTGCTGGGCGCGGAGCTGGGCCGCGGCCTCGCCCAGGCGGCCGGGCTGGTCGCCGTGAACTCGGCCCTCGGCCACCTCATGGCCGGCGGCCCCACCACGGCGCGGCTCACCGGGGCGGTTCCCGCGCTGGCCGTCGTCGCGGTGACCGGGGTGCTCGGGTCGCTGATGCGGTCGGCCTCCACGGCCGCGACGGGTGCGCTGGAGCCGAAGGTGCAGCGGCTGGCCACCGAGGAGTACCTGGGCCTGGGGCACCGGGTGGAGCTGACCGCGATCGAGGACGACGAGTTCCACCGGCTGCTGGACGCGGCCCGCTTCGGCTCCGACTCGGCCCGCCGCATGATCCGCTACTGCACCAACGTGCTCAACTCGGCGGTCTCCCTCATCGCGGCGGCCGGTGTGCTGACCGTGCTGCATCCGCTGCTGCTGCCCCTGCTGGTGCTGATGACGCTGCCCAGCGCCTGGGGCGCCCTCGTGATCAGCCGGCAGCGCTACCTCTCCTTCCACTCCTTCCTCCAGCACGCCCGTGCCGGGCACCTGCTGGGCCAGCTCCTCACCCAGCAGCAGGCCGCGGCCGAGGTGCGCGTGCACGACGTCGGGCCGTTCCTGCTCACCCACTTCCGCGGCATGGCCGAGACCAACGAACGCGAACAGACCCGGCTGGCCCGCCGGGCCGCCAGGACCGGCCTGATCGCCGACGCCGCCGGCGGCGTCGCGGCGCTGGCCACGTACGGGGCGCTGGGGCTGCTGCTGTGGGCCGGCCGGATGGACCTCGCGGTCGCGGGCACGGCCGTGCTCGCGATCCGTACCGGGGCGTCCAGCCTGGACAGCCTCGTCCTCCAGGTCACCGATCTGTACCAGGAGAGCCTGTTCGTCGCCGACCTCACCCGCCTCTGCGCGGAGGCGGAGGCCCGCGCCATCCCCGCCGGCGGTGCCTCCCTGCCGCGGCGGGTGCGCGAAGTGCGGTTCGAGAAGGTGACGTTCACCTACCCCGGCGGTGCGGGGGAATCCCCCGAGCCCGCCCTGCGCGAGGTCTCCCTCACCTTCCCGATGGGGAAGATCGTGGCGCTGGTCGGGGAGAACGGCTCCGGCAAGTCCACCCTGATCAAGCTGCTGTCCGGGCTGTACCTGCCGGACGAAGGGGGCGGCACGATCTGGTGGGACGACGTCGACGCCCGTACCGCCGAGCGGAGCCAGGTATTCGAGCGGGTCGCCCTGATGTCGCAGAACTTCTACAACTGGCCCTTCACGGCCCGGGTGAACATCGGCATCGGCCGCCCCGGCGAGCCCATCCGAGACGACGCGGTGGAGGCCGCGGCCGCCTTCTCCGGCGCCGACGAGGTCCTGGCCGGCCTCCCGCGCGGCCTGGCGACGCTGCTGGGCCGCGGCTACCGCGGCGGGCACCAGATCTCCGGCGGGCAGTGGCAGCGCATCGGCATCGCCCGTGCGCACTACCGCGACGCGGCGATCCTCATCGTGGACGAACCCACCAGCGCGCTGGACCCGTTGGCGGAGCAGAAGGTCTTCGACCAGATCCGCGAGCAGGCCGCCACCGGACAGACGATCGTGCTGATCACCCACCGCCTGCACGCGGTCCGGCACGCCGACCTGATCCACGTCCTCAAGGACGGCCGCCTGGCGGAATCCGGCACGTTCGAGGAGCTGATGGACGAACGCACCGGCACCGGCGACTTCCGCGACGCCTACCTCGTCCAGGCGAACGCCTTCGCCACCACCCTGCCGACCCCGCGCACGGCCCACCCCGACGACAGGTGAGACGCCCGCCTGAAGCGGGCAGCACGACCGGGGGTGCGCCGGACCGAGCACGGCTGAGCGGGCGCCGGTGGTCCGGTCGTACGTGACGATGCCGCAGCGGCGTGCGGCAGTTCGGGGCACGGTGGCCGGATGCCGTCGGGTGCGGGGCGGCCCGTTCGCCGGCTCGCCCTCCGGGCCGTCACGTTACGTCGCCTTCCGGCCAAGTTTTTCCGATGCCAGATGGAGTGATGCCGGAATGTCGAAAAGCGTGCCCTGCGCCCCGATCGCCTCCGGAGCTACGGTTGCGTCGCTCGTCCGAAACACGATCCGGCCATATCAAGTCGCCCCGCATCCTTGGGAGTTCTCATGGCAGATTTCGACGCGGCCACCTTGTTCGAGGCCCACGACCTGGACCTCGGTGACATCACCGTCACTTCGATGCGCGACACCGCCGACCTCTCGGCCTTCGCGAAGAGCTGTTCCACCGCCACCTGCGGCATCCCCACCGCCTGCGCCTGTCAATGCAGCGTGCAGCAGCCGCAGACCGTTCCCGGCGTCATCTGAGCGCGACCCCGCGACCGCCCGTTCCGGCCCCCCGTGAGGGCGCCGGGACGGGCGCTCCGCTTCCAGCCCCGACCAGGCCCAGCCGGAAGGACCCCGGGACACCATGACCGACCCCGCCCCCGACCGCGTCGTGCGCACCGCCTCCTACGCGCTGGTACGCGCGACGACGCTCAGCCACCCCGCGCAGTCGCCGGACGCCGCCGCGTTCCGCGCGGGCCTCGAACGGCTGACCCGGCTGGAGGGAGCGCTCGCGGACCTCGTACCGGGGCTGACCGACGCGCTGTACGCGAGCCGGGGCGGGCATCCCGAGTCCTTCCACCGGGACGTGGTGCTGCCGCTGCGCCGGGCCCTGCACAACGGGCGGGAGCCCCGGCCCGCCCTCCTCGACCGGCTCGGTGACCTGCCCGGGCGGGTCCCGGGGCTGCGGGAGTGGCTGGAGCTGCGCGACCGGCTCACCGCCGAGCGGGCCCGGGTCGCCGGTGCGGCGCCCGCCGCACTGGCGGCCGAGCGCCGGGCCCTCGGCGCCCAGTGCCGTGAGCCGGCCCTCGCCCTCGCCGCCTCGGCCGTCAGCGCCGACCTGCTGGCCGCCGTCGAGCGGGCGGGGGCCGGGGCGAGCGGGCGCCGGGCCCGCAAGGAGGAGCCCGGGGTCCTGCGGCACGCCGTCCGCGCCGCCACCCGGTCCAGCCCCGTGTCCTGGTCCACCGCCGTCGGCTGGGGCCCGCTCCCGGACGGCGGCCCGCGCGGCACGGACTCCGAGTGGGGGGAGGGTGACCTGCTGGGCGGGACCGGCAACCCCGTCCGTACCGGCCGGAGCCTGGTCGCGGCGCTGTGCGAGGCCCTGCTCGCCGACCCCGCCCGGCGCGCCCGGCTGCCGCACCGGATGACGAGCGCGCCGCGCACCGACGCCGGCGGGCGCGCCTCCTTCGCCCGCAGGCGCGGCCCGTCCACCGTCGGCCGGTTCGTCACCACCGCCGAGGAGGAGGTCGAGGTCGCGGCGAGCGGCGCCCTGGAGCGGGTGGCCGAGCTGTGCCGGACGCCCGCGACCCCGCGGGAGCTCGCGGCGGCGCTGGCCGCACCGCGGGACCGCTCGGCCGCCCTCGCGTACGTGGAACGGCTCGTGGACACCGGGCTGCTGGTCCCCGTACCGCCCGTCGGCCCGCAGGACGCCGACCCGCTGGGCCGGCTCGCGGCCTGGCTGCGCGCGGGCGGGGAGGGCGCGCTCGCCGCCGCCCTCGACGAGATCGCGGAGGGGACGGCGAAGTTCGGCGCGGCCGATCCGCGCGAGCGGGCCGCGCTGCTCGGCGTGCTGCGCGACCGCTGGGCGGCCCTGCTCGACGCGGCCGGGCGGCCGCTGCCCCCGCACGATCCGGTGCCCGCGCCGCTGACGGAGGACGTGGTGGCCCGGCACCCGGTGGCGGCGCACGGTCTCCTCACCGGGGAGGACCACGAGGCGCTGCGCGAGGTCGCCGCCCTCGCCGAGCTGTACGACCTGGGGCACCTGGTGCGCCGCTACCTGCGCGACCGGTTCGTGGGGCGTTACGGGCGCGGCGGGGTCTGCCACCCCGTCTGGGACTTCGGCGGGGAGACCGTCGCGGCCTGGGAGGACACCGTCCGGGACGCGCTCCTCCCGCCCGGGGAGGGCGGCGCGGGCGCGCTGCCGACCCGTGCGGGTGAACTCGTGGGCCTGCGGGACGCGTTCGAGGAGGAGGTGGCGCGCCTGCGCGGAGGCTCCCCCGCGGACCCGGACGCCGATGTGGTGCTGCCGCCGGAGCCGGTGCGGTCCTTCGCCGCCGCCCTGCCCGGCTGGGCGGCCGTGCGCCCGCTGTCGTACGCGCACTTCCTGCAACGGGACGCGCAGCGGGGCCTGTTGGTGCTCAACCACGTCTACGGGGGCTGGGGGCGGATCGGGAGCCGCTTCCTCGGCCTGCTCGGCCCGGGGGCCGCCGGGGCGGTCGCGCAGGAGATCGGGCGCGGGGCGGAACCCGGCTCGCGGGCGGTGCAGTTCCGCCCGGTCCAGGGGTTCAACGCCAACCTGCACCCCAGGCTGCTGCCGGACGAGATCGTCTCGGACGAGTTCGGCCCGGCGGACCCGGAGGCCGACGGCCACGCCGGCGGCCGGACCGGCGGGCGGGCTCCGCTGGACGACTCCGATGTGGAGCTCGTCCACGACGAGGCCACCGACCAGGTACGCCTGCGGCTGCGCGGCACCGGCGAGCTGCTGGACGTCTTCTACCCGGGCCTGCTGGTGTCCGGGCTGCTCCCCGCGCGCAGCGCCCCCCTGGTCCATGACCACCCCGAGGGTGTCGTCAGCTTCGCCTCGCTGGTGCCCCGGACGGTCACGGAGGTGCCCGGCGGGCCGCTGGTGCGCACCCCCCGGCTGCGGTACCGGCACATCGTGCTGCGCCGGCGCCGCTGGAAGCTGGCCCCGGGCACGGTGGCGGCCCTGCGCGCCGCGCTGGCCGCCGAAGCGGC
>NZ_JBEZWL010000182.1:0-13436 GCF_040648015.1 Streptomyces sp. NPDC029216
GGGGTCCGCGTGCGTGGTTCGGGTTGAATCGCGGACCTTGACCGGGTCGCCCCAGTGGCGGGCCGCCGCCCGGGCCGCCGAGCCCAGCGGGATCCCGGCCGCCAGCGCGAGCGCGGCCAGCGGGCCCGCCTCGTACGGCTCCCCGGGCAGCCGGCGCACCTCCGCGAACAGCTCCGGCCGCGCCGCCAGCCACACCGAGGCGGCCGTCCGCGCCCACAGCGCCGCCGGGCCCCGGGGCGCCTCCGGGGCCGGCCCGCGCGCGGCCTCGTACACCCGGTGGCGCCGCCCCCCGCCGGCCAGTACGCCGGCGTCCTCCGGCAGGACACCGAGCAGCTGCTGAGGGGCGGTCAGCGGGCGCCGCGTGTACGTGGTGAAGCTCAGCCACTGACCGCGCCGGTGCGGCAGCACCCCGCAGGCCAGCATGATCCACCGGGCCGCGTCCGCGCCGTCGGCCTCCACCAGCACGACCCGCGGCGCGCCCGGCTCCTCCGCGAGCCGGCGCACGTCGTCGAAGAACGCGGCGAGCCACGGCCCCCGGGCGGCGACGAACTCCGCCATCGCGGCCCGGTCGTACGGTCCCGGCGCGGGTATCCGCTCCAGCGCCGGCGGCGCCCCGTCCGCCGGGGCCCGCTCCTCCCACCCCGCCGAACCCCAGGCGGTGACCGGCAGGGCGCCCCGGGCCTCCCCGGGCAGGTGCACGGCGTGCGTGTGGAACCCGGACCCGGTGCGCACCGCGCGGGCCAGCAGCCGGCTGCCGTCGGCGAGCACGCTCAGGCTCAGCGCCTCGGGGCACGAGGCGTCCGCCGGCGGCTCGTACCCGAGGAGCGGTTCCGCCGCGCGCAGCAGGGCCTCGGACACCCCGGGGGTCACCGCGGCGAAGCCGGGGCCGCCGTCGTAGTGGAGCTGCGGGAGGCTCACGTGTCCCCCTCCGTCCCGGCGGTCCCGGTGGCACAGTTGGCTGACGTTCCGTCAGGGTCTGTTGCGGGGCGCCTGTTTCCCCGTACCGTCGTTCCCCGCACGGCCGTTCCCAGAACCGTTCCGCGATCCGTTACCAGAACCGTTCCGCCCCCGGAGCGCACGGCATGCCCGGTCTCGTCCCCCGCCATGCCCCCCGCGCCCCCGTTGCTGTGTGTGGGAGGTCATTCCACCAGATGTGCGGGCCGTTCGGGAGTTCCGCCCCCGGTGGCTTCCGTTCGCCCGCTGTACGGCCCGACGTCAGACAGGGATCTCCGTCCGGTACCCCGGGCCAGCTGTCCTTGGGGCGCCCGACTCCCCCTCACCCCCAGAGGTCGTCCACCATGGCTGAACTGAACCGACGCAGGTTCCTCCAGATCGCCGGCGGCACCGCCGCCGCCGCGATGCTGAACGAGAGCATCGCCCGCGCCGCCTCCATACCGGCGCAGGGCAGCACCGGAACCATCCAGGACATCGAGCACATCGTCGTCCTCATGCAGGAGAACCGGTCCTTCGACCAGTACTTCGGCTCGATGAAGGGCGTCCGGGGCTTCGGGGACCCGCGCCCCGTGCTCCAGGACAACGGGAAGTCGGTCTTCTACCAGTCCAACGGCACGAAGGACATCCTGCCCTTCCACCCGCAGGTCAACGACCTCGGCATGCAGTTCGTCGAGGGCCTCAACCACGACTGGGCCGGCGGCCACCAGGCCTACAACAACGGCAAGTACGACAAGTGGGTGCCCGCCAAGACGACCACGACCATGGCGTACATGACGCGGAACGACATCCCGTTCCACTACGCCCTCGCCGACGCCTTCACCGTGTGCGACGCCTACCACTGCTCCTTCATCGGCGCCACCGACCCCAACCGCTACTACATGTGGACGGGTCACACCGGCAACGACGGCACCGGCGGCGGCCCGGTCCTCGGCAACCAGGAGGCCGGGTACGGCTGGAAGACCTACCCGGAGCGCCTGGAGGCGGCCGGGATCTCCTGGAAGATCTACCAGGACATCGGCGACGGCCTGAACGCCGCCGGCTCCTGGGGCTGGATCGGCGACGCCTTCCGCGGCAACTACGGCGACAACTCCCTGCTGTACTTCAACAGCTACCGCAACGCCCAGCCCGGCGACGCCCTGTACGAGAAGGCGCGTACGGGCACCAACGCCAAGGCGGGCGAGGGCTACTTCGACCGGCTGCGCGCGGACGTCGTGAACGGCACCCTCCCGCAGGTCTCCTGGATCGCCGCCCCCGAGGCCTTCAGCGAGCACCCGAACTGGCCGGTGAACTTCGGCGCCTGGTACATCTCCCAGGCCCTGGACGCGCTGACCGCGAACCCGGCGGTGTGGGCCAAGACGGCGTTCTTCATCACCTACGACGAGAACGACGGCTTCTTCGACCACGTCGTGCCCCCGTACCCGCCGGCGTCCTCCGCCTGGGGCCTGTCCACGGCGGACGTCACCCGCGACCTGTACGCCGGTGGCGGCGGCTACGCGGCCGGCCCGTACGGCCTGGGCCCGCGCGTCCCGATGATCGTGGTCTCCCCGTGGAGCAAGGGCGGCTACGTCTGCTCCGAGACCTTCGACCACACCTCGGTGATCCGCTTCATGGAGAAGCGGTTCGGGGTGCAGGAGCCCAACATCTCGCCCTGGCGCCGGGCCGTCTGCGGCGACCTGACCTCGGCGTTCGACTTCACCCAGGCCGACGCGTCCCCCGCGTCCCTGCCGTCCACCGCCGGCTACGTCCCGCCGGACCACAACGCACACCCCTCCTACCACCCGGTCCCGCCGGCCACGGGCACCCTGCCCGCGCAGGAGGCCGGCTCCAAGCCGACCCGCGCCCTGGGCTACAGCCCGTACGTGGACGGCGCCCGCACCGTCTCCACCGGCAAGTTCACGCTGACCTTCTCCTCCGGCCCGAAGCTCGGCGCCCACTTCCACAGCACCTCCGGCAACCGTACGGACGGCCCCTGGCCCTACACGGTCGAGGCGGGCAAGACCCTCTCCGACACCTGGAGCACCAGCAGCTCCACCGGCAACAAGATCGACCTGACGGTCTGGGGCCCCAACGGCTTCCTGCGCACCTGGAAGGGTCCGGCGAAGAAGGCCGGCCCCGAGGTCACGGCCCGCCACGCGGACGCCACCGGCAACCTGTCCCTGACCATGACCAACGGCGGCACCGCCGCGGTGAACCTCACGGTCACCAACGCCTACGGCGGCGCCGCCCAGACCTTCAAGGTCAACCCGGGTGCCACGGTCCCGTTCACCGTCGACCTGCGCGCCTCGGGACGCTGGTACGACGTGACGGTGGTCTCCGACGCGGACAGCACCTTCCTGCGCCGCTTCGCGGGCCACGTCGAGACGGGCGCCCCGGGCGTCTCGGACCCGGCGATCAAGACCGTCTGATCCGGTCGTCCGGTGTGCGCAGCAGCCGCCGCTCCAGGACCGGCAGGTCGGCGGGGCGGTGGCTGCGGGCGTGCCGCAGCAGCCGGTCACGGGCGGTGTCGGTGACACGGCGGCGCTTGGGGTGGCGGGTGGTGAACTCCTCGCTCACGAAGAACCGCACCGCCCCCTCCAGCCCCGCCCGGTCCGTCTCCCGCACCGCCCAGGCCAGTTCCTCCGTGGCCACCCCGGCCAGCAGCCGCCGGGGGCCGAGCTCGGCCAGCAGCCGGGCCGCGTCCCGCGGCTCCTCCCGTACGGCGCCCAGCCAGCCGAACACCACGGCGAGCGGCACCCCGCGGGGCGGGTCCGGCTCCTCGGCACCGGCGGCCAGCGCCGCGGCGTACTCCCGCAGCGCCACGGGCGCGGCCGCCACCCACCGGGCGCGGTGGCGGGCCGGGATCCCCTCGGGGGAGAGCGGATCGAGCAGCCGGTCCGACTCGGGGGTGGGGTGCGCCACGCCGGTGCCGTGGTCGCAGGAGCACAGGACGACGTCCGTGGGGGCCCGTTCCCGGCCGAACCGGACGACGGCCCGGTACGCGCGGATCTCGGCGGGGTCGCTGATCTCGTAGCTCGTGGGGTGGTGCGGGTGGCGGGCCCCGTCGGCCCGTGAGAAGTCCCCGACGACGACCGGTGCGCGGGGCGGTTTCGGATGCACGGTGTGATCGTAGGGCCGGTGGGCAGAACGACGGCGTCGGTTTCCTCCACCCCCGTCACCGAGGGAGAACGCATGGCCATCGCCCACCGCAGGATCGGCACCGGACCCGTCCGCGTCATCGTGCTGCACGACTGGTTCGGGACCTCCGCCAACTGGGGCTCCGCCCTGGACCAGATGGACCCGGAGGGGTTCTCGTACGCCTTCCTCGACTACCGCGGCTACGGCGAGCGCCGTGACGTCCCCGGCCGCCACACCCTCCCGGAGATCGCCGACGACGTCCTCGAACTCGCCGACCAGCTCGGCTGGGACACCTTCTCCCTGCTCGGCCACTCCATGGGCGGCAAGGCCGCCCAGCAGGTCCTGGTCCGCGCCCCGGAGCGGGTCGAGAAGCTGATCGGCCTCTGCCCGGTCCCGGCCGCGCCCTACGAGATGGACGAGGCCGCGCACGCCCTCTTCTACGGCGCCGCCGAGGACCCGGAGAAGCGCCGCGCCATCCTCGACCTCGTCACCGGCCACCGGGTGAGCCGCCACTGGCTGGGCCGGATGGTGGCCCACTCCCTGGCGGTCTCCCGCCCCGAGGCCTTCGCCGGCTACCTCGCCGACTGGCAGCCCCGCGACCTGTCCGCCGCCGTCAAGGGGAACACGGTGCCGGTGCTGGTCCTCGTCGGGGAGTACGACCTCGCCCTCACGGCCGATGTGATGCGGGCCACCTGGCAGGTCTGGTACCCGGACTGCAGGATCGTCACGATCCGCGGCGCCGGCCACTACCCGCCCCACGAGACCCCCGTGGCCTTCGTCACGGAGGTGGAGGCCTTCCTCCGCGGGTGACGCGTGACGTGAACGCCCGTAGGGGGTACGAGGAGAACCTCGTACCCCCTACGGGACGGAAAGGGTGAGTGACGGGACTCGAACCCGCGGCCACCTGGACCACAACCAGGTGCTCTACCAACTGAGCTACACCCACCACGAAGGGCGGCGGACCACCCGTTCGTTGTGCAAGCACAGCATAGCCGATCAGATGGGTGCTTCCGCGACGGGTTATCCGGCGGCCCGGCTTCCGGCCAGGCTCGATGCCAGCCGGGCGACGACCCCGTCCGCGCGGCGCGCCGCGTGCGCGACCGCCGCCGCGGCCAGCGCCCGGACCACCGGGTGCGGACGCGTCCCGTCCCCGGCGAGCTCCGGCTGGAAGAGCGTGGCGAGGAAGAAGGGGTGCCCGGGCAGCTCCGCGATCCGCACGTGCCCGTCCTCGTCGTGGCCCGACAGCCGCAGCCCGTGCGCGGTGAGCTCCGGCAGGTGCCGCGGGGCCGGCCCGTAGTTGCAGTGGTAGCGCTCCATCGACCGCTCGGCCCCGAGCACCGACTCCGCGAGCGAGCCCGGCTGCGCCCGTACGACCCCCTCGTGCCCGACGAGCGAGCAGGCGAGCGGCGCGATCAGCAGGTCCCGCGCCCCCGGGTCGTTCTCCGCGTGCGCCACCTCCGTCAGACCGCAGACGGTACGGGCGTACTCCAGCAGGGCGTGCTGGAAGCCGCCGCAGGTGCCGAGGAAGGGGATGCCCTCCTCCCGGGCGACCCGGATCGCGGCCAGCGCCCCCGCCTCGCTGGCGTAGGGGCTCCCCGGCAGCACCCACACCGCGTCGAACCCGGCCAGCGCCCCGGCGGCGGCCTGCGCCTGCGCGTCCCCGGTCGGGATCCAGTAGGCGTCCAGGACCAGCCCCTCGCGCGCCGCCAGCGCGTCGAGGAGGAGCGGGATCCGGGTGTGGGACGTCACGTGCGGGGAGCGGTCGCCGACCAGGGCGATCCGGGCGACGGAACCGAGGGGGGAGGGCGGGAGGACGGCCGGCGCGGCCTGTGCGGTGGTCATGTGGATCATCCTGCGCCCCGGTCCTACTTCAGTGCCAACGATTGTTCCTGCACCTTCGATAAGCACAGCTGATGGCCTGCGGGATGATCGGGACCATGGACCCGCACCTGCTCCGCACCTTCGTCGCCGTCGCCCGCCTCGCCTCCTTCTCCGCCGCCGCCCGCGAACTCGGCTACACCCAGTCCGCCGTCTCCCAGCACATCGCCGCCCTCGAAGCCGACCTGCGGGCCGAGCTCCTCACCCGGCGCCCCGTCGCCCCCACCCCCGCCGGAGCCCGGCTCCTCGAACACGCCGGACCCCTCCTGCTGCGGCTCGACGCCGCCCGCGCCGACGTCCTGCGCCTGGCCGCCGCCCCGCCCGGCCGGGTCGCCCTCGCCGCCTCCCCCCTCGCCGTCGGCCCCCGCCTGCTCGCCGCCCTCCCGGCCACCGGAGTCACCCTGCGCGTCCTGCCCCCGCAGCAGGTGCCGGCCGCCGTCGCCGCGGCGGACTGCGACCTCGGCCTCGTCGACGGGCTCGCCGCCCCCAGCGACCCCCTCCGGCTGCCCGACGTGGCCCCGCTGAAGGTCACCGGCGTGGCCGAGGAGGAACTGGCCCTCCTCCTCCCCGCCGGACACCCCTTCGCCCGGCGGGCCGCCGTCCGGCTCGACGACCTCGCCGACGCCCGCTGGCTCGACGCCCCCGACGCCGGACTGCCGCTCACCCCCGCCCACGGCTCCGGGCGCACCGCCCTGCGCTACGAAGGCACCGACCTGCACGCCCTGTGCACCCTCGCCGCCGCCGGGCACGGCCTCGTCCTGCTGCCCCGCAGCGTCGCCGAGGCCGCCGCCGGAGCAGGGGCCGGCGCGGCGGTCGCCGTACCGCTCGACGCCCCGCGCCTGGTGCACCGTACGGAGCTCCTCGCGCCCGGGGGCCTGTCCGGCGCGGCCGCTGCGCTCGCCGCACGCCTCACGGCAGGATCCCCGTATGACCACCGCACCCGGCCCTGAGCCCGCCCACCCGGACACCGCCCACGCCGACCCGGCCCCCTTCACCACCGCCGACTACGCCGCCCGGATGGCCGCCGCCACCCGGGCAGCCGCCGACGCGGGCCTCGCCGGCCTGCTCATCGCACCCGGCCCCGACCTCGCCCACCTCACCGGATACCGCCCCACCGCCGAGACCGAACGGCTCACCCTGCTCGTCCTCGCCGCCGGCCAGGACCCCGTCCTCGTCGTCCCCGCCCTGGAGGCCCCCGACGCGGCCAAGGCCCCCGGCGCCGGCGCCCTGGCCCTGCGCGACTGGACCGACGGCAAGGACCCGTACGGGGTCACCGCGCCGCTCCTGGACGTCAACGGCCGCTTCGGCGTCAGCGACAACACCTGGGCGCTCCATCTCCTCGGCCTGCAGAAGGAGTTGCCCACCACCTCCTACACCCCGCTCACCGAGGCCCTGCCCATGCTCCGCGCCGTCAAGGACGACCGCGAACTCGCCCGCCTCGCCGCCGCCGGAGCCGCCGCAGACGCCGCCTACGCGCAGATCCTCCACGTCCCCTTCGCAGGCCGCCGCGAGAGCGACGTCGCCGCCGACCTCGCCGCCCTGCTGCGCGCACACGGCCACTCCCAGGTGGACTTCACCGTCGTAGGCTCCGGCCCCAACGGCGCCAACCCGCACCACGAGGCGGGAGACCGCGTCATCCGGCGCGGCGACATGGTCGTCCTCGACTTCGGCGGCCTCAAGCACGGCTACGGCTCCGACATCTCCCGCACCGTCCACGTCGGCGAACCCACCGCCGAGGAACAACGCGTCCACGACATCGTCCGCGAGGCCCAGCAGGCCGGCTTCGCGGCCGTCCGCCCCGGCGCGAGCTGCCAGGACGTCGACCGCGCCGCCCGCGCCGTCATCACCGAGTTCGGCTACGGCGAACGCTTCATCCACCGCACCGGCCACGGCATCGGCGTCACCACCCACGAACCCCCGTACATGGTCGAGGGCGAGGAACAGCCCCTCGTCCCCGGCATGTGCTTCTCCGTGGAACCCGGCGTCTACCTCCCCGGCCGGTTCGGCGTCCGCATCGAGGACATCGTCACCGTCACCCAGGACGGCGGCCGCCGCCTGAACCACGCCCCGCGGGAGATGGCGGTCGTGGAGTAGCCGGCGCCGCGGCGGCCGTCACGGACCCAGCACCACCGCCGACTCACCCGGCACGTGGATGCGGCCGTCGGCCCCCGGATGCTCCACCGGCTCCCACGAGGCCAGCACCCGCACCCCGTTGCGGCCCAGCGCCACCGTCACCGACTCCGTCCCGAGGTTCACGACCACCCGCACCTCGCCCCGCCGGAAGGTCAGCCAGCGCCGCTCCTCGTCGAAGGCGACCCGGACCGCCGCCAGGTCCGGGTCGCGCAGGTCCGGCTGCGAACGGCGCAGCCGGACCAGCGTCCGGTACCACTCCAGCAGCCAGGCGTGCGACTCCCGTTCCGGCTCGGACCAGTCCAGGCAGGACCGCTCCCGCGTCACCGGATCCTGTGGGTCCGGCACTTCTTCGGCCTTCCAGCCGTGCGCCGCGAACTCCCGGCGCCGGCCGTCGCGCACCGCCGCGGCCAGCTCCGGATCGCGATGGTCCGTGAAGTACTGCCAGGGCGTCCCCGCCCCCCACTCCTCGCCCATGAACAGCATCGGCACGAACGGCCCCGTCAGCACCAGCGTCGCCGCGCAGGCCAGCAGCCCCGGCGAGAGGGACGCCGACAGCCGGTCGCCCAGCGCCCGGTTGCCGACCTGGTCATGGGTCTGGGAGTAGCCGAGGAACCGGTGCGCGGGGGTGCGGCGGCGGTCCACCGGCCGGCCGTGGGAGCGGCCCCGGAAGGAGGACCGGGTGCCGTCGTGGAAGAAGGCCCGGGTCAGGGTCTTGGCCAGGGCGGCGAGCGGGGCGGCCGCGAAATCGGCGTAGTAGCCCTGGGATTCACCGGTCAGCGCACAGTGCAGCGCGTGGTGGAAATCGTCGTTCCACTGCGCGTGCAGGCCCAGACCGCCGGACGGGCGCGGGGTGGTGAGCCGCGGGTCGCACTGGTCGGACTCGGCGATCAGGAACAGCGGCCGCGCCGACTCCGCGGCCAGGGCGTCCACCGCCGCCGACAGCTCCTCCAGGAAGGACAGCGCCCGCCCGTCGGCCAGCGCGTGCACGGCGTCCAGCCGCAGCCCGTCGATCCGGTAGTCCCGCAGCCAGGCCAGCGCGCTCCCGATCAGGTACGCCCGCACCTCGTCGGAGCCCGGCGCGTCCAGGTTCACCGCCGCGCCCCACGGGGTGTGGTGGGAGTCCGTGAAGTACGGGCCGAAGGCCGGCAGGTGGTTCCCGGAGGGGCCCAGGTGGTTGTGGACCACGTCCAGCACCACCCCCAGGCCCGCCGCGTGCGCGGCCTCCACGAACCGGGCCAGGCCCGCCGGACCCCCGTACGGCTCGTGCACCGCCCAGGGGGCCACCCCGTCGTACCCCCAGCCGTGCCGGCCCGGGAACGGGCAGACCGGCATCAGCTCCACGTGCGTCACCCCCAGCGAGGTCAGGTGCCCGAGGCGGGCGGCCGCCGCGTCGAAGGTGCCCTCCGGGGTGAACGTGCCGATGTGCAGCTCGTACAGCACCGCGTCCTGGAGCGGGAGGTGCGGGGGCGCCGTCCGGGGGGTGAGGGGCTCGAAGTCCACCACGGCCGAGAGGCCCTCCGGCCCGTCCGGCAGCCTCCGGCCGCGCGGATCCGGGCGGACCGTCGGATCGTCGCCGAGCCGGAACCCGTACCGGTCGCCGTCGGCCGCCGGGGCCTCGACGGTCCACCAGCCCGAACGGCCGGGGGCCGGATCGGGCGTCATCTCGTAGGCGGTGTCGTTCAGTCGCATGGCGACCCGGCCTGTCAGCGGTGCCCACACCTCGAACTGCACGGACGGTCCCCTTGTTCTTGGTCGTCGTGTCCGGTCGTCCCCGGTCGTCGACCGGTCGGATCCGGCGGTGGTCCTCCAGCCTGCGTATCGTGCCCATCATTCCGGGCCCGCCGGGGGAGTTCTGGACACTCCGCACCCGACGGGCCGACAATCACCCCGTGACGTCGAGTTTCGAGTTCCCCGCCTACCCCGTCCCGCGCCTGTCCGACGCGGAACGGGACCGGGCGCTGGGCCAGCTCAGGGAGGGCGCCGCCCTCGGGAAGCTGTCGCACGACACCTTCATGCGCCGTATGGAACTCGCGCTGGCCGCCCGCCGCTCCGAGGACCTGGCCGTGCTGCTGGCGGACCTCCAGACCCGCGAGGGGCCGCTCGGCGCCGAAAGTCCGTGGTCCCGTCGGCTGTTCGGCTGGGTGGGGCGTGCCTCGGCCGTGTCCGTGGGGGTCCGGCGGGCCTGGCAGGCCGAACGGCTCCCGAAGCTGCTGCTCCCGCATCCGGCCGCCGGCCCGCTGCGGATCGGCCGCGACCCGGGCAACGGGCTCCGGCTCAGCCACGAGACGGTCTCGCGGGCGCACGCGGAGCTCAGCATGCGGGACGGGGTGTGGCTGCTCAAGGACCTCGGCTCCACCAACGGCACCACCGTCAACGGCCGCCGGGTCACGGGGGCGGCCGTGGTACGGGCCGGGGACCAGGTGGGGTTCGGGAAGATGTCCTTCCGGCTGTCGGCGGGCTGAGCGGCCGGTGCCCGGGCCGGGCAGGATGTCCTCCCATGGACCACGCCCACGAGCCCGCCCACGCCCCCGACCATGTGCCCGCCCACGGCACCGACCCCGACCGAGACGGCAGCGGTCAGGACCCCCGCGTCCGCTTCGTACGGCCCGAGGACCTGCCCCGCCTCACCGAGCTCATCCACGAGCACGTCGCGTACGAGAAGGCCGCGCCCAGACCCGCGGGCCTCGCCGAGCGCCTCGGGCCCCGGCTGTTCGCCGAGGAGGCCCGGCTCTGGGTGCTGCTCGCCGAGACCCCCGACGGCGCGGTGGCCGGATACGCCGCCTGCTCGGAGGAGTTCGCCTTCTGGGACGCCGGCCCCTACCTGCACATGGACTGCCTCTACCTCGCCGAGGAGGCCCGGGGCCACGGCCTCGGCGCCGCCCTGATGGCGGCCGTGGCGGACCTCGCCCGCGCACGCGGCCTCGACCACGTCGAGTGGCAGACCCCGGACTGGAACGAGGGCGCGATCCGCTTCTACGACCGCCTGGGCGGCGCGGCGAGCCGGCCCAAGCGCCGCTACGCCTGGCCCGTCTGAAGACACCGGTACGCGGCGAGGGCCGTCCGGGACTGGTGCTCCACCTGCGTGGCCACCGGCACCCAGCGGGCCCGGAACCGGGCCGAGAACTCCTCGCACCACCCCGTCACCAGCCGGTCCAGCCCCGGAGCCGCCGGATGCCCCTGGGCCCGCACCACCCGCAGCAGCATGGCGGCGGCGCGCAGCGACAGGCGCCGCCCGAAGGCGTCGATACTGCCCACGGTGGCCGTGGTCGCCTCGGCGGGCGCCCCGGGGCCCGTCCACCCGGCGGTGACCTGCGGGATGAGCCGCAGCGTCCAGTCCACCGCCCGCAGCAGCGCGGCGGCGTCCGGGTCCGGCTCGGCGTCCCCGAGGTGCTCCCGCAGCTCGGCGACCCGCGCCGCCTCCCCGGTGAGCCGCCCGGCCAGCATCCGCAGGGCCCCCCGCGGGTCCGGGTGCGGGGCGGGGTCGTCCACCAGGTCGGAGGCCCACATGGGCACCTCGACGATCGCCGTCGTCGTCGCCCGGTGGCACCAGGTGCTCAGCCGGGTGTCCTCGGAGTGGCCCGCCCCGGCCCCCGAGTCCGGCATCACGAAGATCCCCGGGCCGGGGGAGGCCCAGCCGGCGGCGTCGGAGGCACCCCTCTCCACCGGGATCCGCAGCTCGGCCGCCGACTTCCCGAACGGCTCTGCGAGCCCGGGCAGGTCCCGGGTGAGCTGCACCCAGGAGCCGCCGAGGTCCGTACCGTGCAGGGACACCTGGAGGACGGGACGCAGCTCGTCGATGAGCCCGGTCAGCACGAGGGACTCGGGCGGGAGCCGGTCCGGGGGGAGTATGGACGGGGCCCACTCGGGCTGTTCGGGGCCGGGCGGACGGTAGAAGTGCCGGTGGTAGTCGAGCAGCGAGCCGGGGCGCGGCGTGCGGTGGAGCTCCGCCCCGTCGGGGTCGGCGCAGAGCAGGAAGTGCCATCCCGTTCCGGCGTCCCGGGCCCTGCTCACCCGCCGGGCGAGCTCCAGCGCGGTCGCCCCGCCGACGGGCTCGTTGGCATGCGCCCCGGCGACGACGAGCACCTCCCGCCCCCGGTCGCCCCGCCCGCCGACGGAGAGCACCCACAGCGGCCGCCCACCCCGGGACACCCCGACCTGACGCAGCCGCACCCGCGCGGGGTGTTCGTCCGCCATCGCACGGGCGGCCAGGGCGAGTTCGTGCGGGGCGGGATAACGCAAGTCACGGAGGAGGGTCACCCCCAACCCATGCCCGTCACACCCCCGCCCTACTGCACCCGAACGCGTGTGCCGGTGGGCGGGGGGCCCGCGGGGCGGGGACTTCGGGGGCGGCGGGCGGGGTCGGGGGTGGCGGGGTTTCGGTGGGGCGGTCTCGGAGAAGTGCTGGGGGCTTCCCGTCAGTCCCACTGTCCTTCCGGTTCGGGCCGCCCTGTCAAGGGCGCTCCTTCGTCGCGTCGCTTCGCGATGGCCTTCGGCCACCCTTGACAGCCCGACCCGCCCCGGAAAGACAAGGACTGTCGGGAAGCCCCCAGAGGAACGGTCCGGTTCTTCATTGGGCATGCGGCTCCCTCAGAGATGAGGCGAGCAGACATATCCCGGCAGACCGGGCATCCGGCCCCACCAGATCCTGATCCGGGCCCAGGGGCAACCCACGCCCCAGATCGCTACGCGCTGCCCATATTTCGGCGTCCGCCGCCCGTCTGGGGCCGATACCCGCACCCAAGGACGATCAGGAGGGCCTCCGGACTCTCCTGGCGCGCCAGATCGCTACGCGCTCCTCTTACCTCAGCGTCCGACGGCCGTCCTGGGCCGGGATGACGTCCTCGTCGTCCTGTGGTGCAGGTACAAGCCCAAGACGGCCGCCGGACGCCGGGATGTGGGCAGCGCGTAGCGATCTGATGCGTCTGGCGGGCCCGGAGGACTATCTCCTCGTCCTGCCCTGCGGGTATCAGCCCAGGACGGCCGCCGGACGCCGGGATGTGGGCAGCGCGTAGCGATCTGATGCGTCTGGCGGGCCCGGAGGACGATTCCATCGTCCTCCGCTGTGGGTATCAGCCCCAGGCGGGCTGCGGACGCTGTGACGGGAGGAGCGCGTAGCGATCTGGGGCGTGGACGCGCCCCAGGCCCCGAATCAGGGATCTGGAGGGGCCGGATGCTCTGCCGGACCCGGCCCGCCCGCCTGGTCGCTGAGGGAGCCGGATGTCCCATAAGGAACCGTCCCGTTTCTTTGGGGTTTTCCCGACAGTCTTCGTTTTTCCGTGGCGGGACGGTCTGTCAAGGGTGGCCGAAGGCCATCGCGAAGCGACGCGACGAAGGAGCGCCCTTGACAGGCCGGCCCG
>NZ_JBEZWL010000183.1:0-13396 GCF_040648015.1 Streptomyces sp. NPDC029216
GACTCGCCCCTGTGGCGGGTGCGCCGGCTGCTGGAGGCGGTCGTAGCCGAGGTCGGCCCGGTCCCGCCACTCGGGCGGCAGCCGCAGCGTGTACCCCGCCCCGGGCACCGGCCCCACCGCGAGCGGCCGCAGCACGGCCGCCCGGTCCGGGTCCGGCCGCCCCACGACCCGTACCGCCAGCCCCGGCCATCCGGCCAGGCGGCGCAGGTTCGCGGTGTGCGCCAGCTCCGGGTGCGGGTGCGCCGGGAACAGCCGGAGCAGCGGCGCGTCCACCCGTACCGTGCCGTCGGGCGACAGCTCCCGTACGAGGACGTGGTCGCCGGCCGCGCCCTCGACCCGGACCGCACAGCCCAGCAGGCCCGGTTCGGCGTCCTGTGCCAGCATGGCGGCGACGGCCTCGGCCGCGGGGCGGGCGAACAGCGCGGCGAGCGGGGCCCGGTCCCAGGAGACACCCGGCAGGGGTGTGGCCCGGACCCCGCGTCCGGCGCCGAGCCGCCCGTCGGCGGAGACCGTCGCGCCCGCGATGCGCAGGCCTCCGCGCGCGAGCGCGGCGTGGTCGAGGGCGCCCCCGCCGAGGGCCACGGAGGCGGCCCCCGCACCCCGGGCGCGGGCGAGGCCGCCGGGGCGGACGTCCGAGAGCGTGTAGGGGACGCCGTCCGCGCCGAGGAGGTGGGTGACCACGCCGCCGTAGCCGGTCGCGGTCAGCACGGGTTCCCGGCACAGGCCGTGGACCGCCAGGCTGCCCCCGGCCCCGTAGGCGCGGCGGCCGCTCCCGGTCAGCCCGGGACCGCCCGTCCCGGCCGCCAGCAGCGCGGAGGTGCGCAGCAGCACCTCGAAGGCGGCGGCCAGGTCGGTCAGCCGCTGCCCGGCACTGCGCTCCCGGGCGGCCCGCAGCCCCCGCACCACCCGCAGGGCGGCGGCCTCGGCACCGGGCAGCCCGGCGACCCGCGCGGTGTGCGCGGCCCGCAGCAGCTCGGCCTGCACCACGGCACCTCCGGCACCGACCCCGGCGGCCAACGCCTCGGCGGCAGCCACCCAGAGGGAACCCCCGGCCCGCACCTGAGCGGCCGTGGGCCGGGAGCCCGCGCCGTCGGCCCTGCCACTTGCGTCGGCCTTGCCACTTGCGTCGGCCGCGCCACTCGCGGCGGACCCGGCTCCGGCGGCGGTACCGCCACTTGCGGCGGCCCTGCCTTCGGCGGCGGACCCGGCTCCGCCGCCGGCCCTGCCTCTGGCGGCACTGGCCCCACTGGGGGCCGCGCCACTGCCGATGCGCCCGGCCGGGGCGGTGGCACCGGGCCGGGCCGCGGCGCTCCCGCCGACGGCATGGGTCCCGCCCGTGGTCTGCGCATCGCTGCCGTTCTCGGCTCCGGTGGCGGCAGCCGCCCCGCGGGGGGCGTCGGCCGCGCCCGCGGCGGCGCCGGTGCCGGCGGACGCGGCGGTCTCCCCGGCCGGGGTGGAAGCCGTTCCCGCGGCGGTCTTCCTTGCGGGGGCGGCCGTGCTGCCGTCCTGGGCCGGGTCCGGCGTGGGAGCCGTTCCCGTCGGGGTGCCGGGCGCGGGGGCCGGGTCCATACCGGCCGGCGGGTTCTCGGTGCCGGGCGCGGTGTGCGGGTGGGCCGGCTCGGCCTCCGGCTCGGGCGGGGCTTCCTCCGCCTCGTCCGGCCAGGGCGACGGGTCCGCCAGCGGGGCAGCGGCCAGGACCGCCGCGCGGTGCAGGCAGCGAGGGGCCAGGAGGCAGGTGCAGACCGCCTGGCCGGCCTCCGTGAGCGTCCCCGCGGGCCCCGGCCGGAGCGTGACCACCGCGTCCTCGCCGAACCCGACGGTGACGTCCCCGTCCGGCCCGGCCACCGCGGCGTCCCGGCAGCCCTCGACGGCGGCGTCGAGCTTCTTGCGCAGCCGGGCGCTCAGGTTCTCCACGGCCTCCGCCACCACCTCGGCGGCGACGGGCGGCAACAGCGGGCTGGTCATCAGAGCTCCCCACGGAGTCGGTCGCCCACCCAGCGGGCGAGGGCGAGAGGGCTGAGCGCGGCCACCGGCATCCCGGCCGCGACGAGCTGCCGCGCCACCGGGACCGAGTACCGGGGCGTGCCGGAGTCGTCGAGCGCGGCGCAGCCCAGCAGATGGGCGCCGGACGCGGCCAGCGCGCGGACCTCCGCGAGGAGGCCGCCGACCGGGCCGCCCTCCTCGAAGTCGCTGACCACGACGACCAGGGTGCGGCTCGGCACCGTGATCAGCGAACGGGCGTGCGCGAGGCCCGCCGCGATGTGCGTACCGCCGCCGACCCGGACCTCCAGCAGCAGCGAGAGCGGGTCGGCGACCCGGCCGGTGAGGTCCACGACCTGCGTGGAGAAGGCCAGGAAGTGCGTGGACAGGGTCGGGACCCCGCCCAGCACGGCCGCCGTCAGCGCCGACCAGACCACCGACGCCTCCATCGAGCCGGAGACGTCCACCACCAGGATCAGCCGCCAGTCCGCCTCGCGGGACGTGCGGGTGTGGAAGACGGGACGCTCCGGGACCACGACCACGCGGCCGTCGTCGAGGCGGCGGGTGTGCGCCAGATTGGCCCGCAGGGTGCGCGCCAGGTCGAGCCGGCCGCCGGGGCGGCGGGTCGGGCGCGGGGTGGACAGGCCCGACAGGGCCGGGCGCATCCGGTTGGCCAGCTCCTTCGCCAGCTCGTCCACCAGCCGCTTCACCAGCGGTCGCAGCCGGGCGAGCTGCTGCTCGGGCATCCCGCCGGCCAGCGACAGCACGGAGGTCAGCAGTTCCACGGAGGGCCGCACGGACGCCGGGTCGAGCTGGGCGAGCACGTCGGTACGGCCCGCGCCCGCCGCGTCGGCGAGCACCTCCTCCCGTACGTCGGCGCCGAACAGCGACTCCAGTTCCTGCGACCACTCCCGGGCCGTCGGGAACGACGCCCCGTCCCCGCCGCCGGAACCGGACCGGCCCAGGTCCCCGGAACCCTCGCCGCGCCCGGCGCCGTACAGCTCGTCGAGGGCACGGGCGTAGCGGTGCGCGCCGGCCGGCAGCCGGTCGCGCTGGCGCCCGAGCAGCAGCCGCCACCGATCACCGGCCGCCAGACGCCGCCCACCGTCCGACTCCGCCACCCCGAACGGCACCACGCCCCCGCCGGCCGCCCTCGCCGGCTGCGCCGACAGGACGGGCACGACGGCTCGGACGGCCGTGTCCGCGGGCTCTTCGGCAGTCATGCCGGTGGGCTGTGCCGCGTACGCGGGTACGGCCGTCGTGCCGGTGGGCTCGGCCGCTTCCGCGGGTACCTCGGCTTCGGCCGTCGTGCCGGTGGGCCGTGCCGCGTGCGCGGGTGTCACCGTTTCGGCGGGCGTGCCCGGCGGCCGGTCCGCTCGCCCGGGTGCGTCCGGTTCCGCAGCCGTGCCCGTCGGACCGGCCGGAGGTGCGGGCGTCGCCGTCCGCTCCGCCGGAGGTGCGGGCAGGGGGAGTTCCTTCAGCGCGCCCAGGCCGGCCGCGTCGGCGGCGGCCCAGAGGGCGAGCAGGGCGGGCGGTGCGTCGAGGGTGAGGTCCAGCCGGTCGCCGAGCCGCTCCGTCACCGTGTCCAGCAGCCGGTCCCGCGCGGCCGGCGACAGCGCGTCGAACCCGGCGCGCAGCGCGGGCAGCCGCTCCAGGAACGCCCCGTCGGCCAGGCCGTCCACCCGGTCCAGCAGCGGGGTCAGCGCGGCCGGGGAGGTCTCCAGCAGCGGTCCGGCGGCGGTGAGCAGCCCGGCGAGCCGGCGGGCCAGCGCGCGCCGGCCCTCGGCCGTGGCGGCCCCGTCCACCCAGGCGGCGGCCCGGGCGCCGAGCCCGTCCGCCGGATCCAGGTCCAGCAGCACCCGTACGGCCAGCGCCGCGCCCCGCATCAACGGGCTCCCGCCCTCGGCGAGTTCCGCCAGGGCGGCGTCCATCCGCAGCCCCAGCCGGCGGGCGGCGGCCCGGTCGGAGAGGGCCACCAGGGCGGCCGCGTCGGCGGGGTCGTCACTGCCCGCGAGGCCGGGCAGCGACCGTACGGCCGTGTCCAGAAGATCCCCGCCCAGCGCCTCGGCGGCGGCCCGTGCACCGGCGGAGGCGCCGGGCAGGTGCCCGCGCCGCAGCCCCTCCAACAGGTCGACGGCCTCCAGGAGTTCCGCCACCCCGGCGGTCTCCGGCAGCACGGCGGCCGCCTCCTCCAGGCGTACGTCGACCAGCTCGGGCAGGTCGCAGCGCGCGGCGGCGGCCAGGCCGGTCAGTACCTGCGCCGCCGTCGGGCCTCCCTCGGCGGCCTCGCGGCGTGCGATGTCGCGCATCGTGCCCGCGGCCGCCTGGGCGGCGGTGACGCCGCGCACCCCCGCCAGGTCGAGGCGGGCCGGAACCGAAGGGGTCCAGGACAGCCGCCACTTGCTCCCCAGGGCGGTACCGTCGCCGGTGGCGGCGACGCTCACGGGCTCGCCGTACGAGGCCCCGCACACCAGCAGGCGCTGGAGCAGCACCTCGCGGCGCCCGTCGAGGTCCGAGCGCAGCGGGTCGAGGCGCACCTCGCGCGGCGCCGGGTCCTCGGGGGACGGCAGCCGCAGCTGTACCAGCTCCGCCTCCACGGAGGGCCCGAGCCCGGAACGCGGGGCGTGCGGGGTGGTGCGGCCGCGTGCCGTGCCGACGAACACGGTCTCCAGGGCGCGGGCCAGCGCCCGCCCCCGGCCGAGGGGTTCGCCCTGCCCGAGCACCGTGGTGACGGCCTCCAGCAGCTCCCCCCGGCCGGGCGCGGGCAGCCCGCGCAGCACCGCGAGGTCACAGGCGAGCCGCAGCGTCTCGGCGGCCTCCCCGGTCCCGGCGGTGTGGCCGTCCCGGCGCAGCTCCCGGCACAGCCGCGTGACGGCCGCCGAAGCCGCCTCCCGCAGCCGCACCGGATCCCCGCCCGCCTCGAACACGGCCTGCTGCCACAACGGATCCCGGATCCCCGCGGGGTACCCGGAGCGGGAGTCGAGCAGATCGTACGAGTACGCCACGAAGGAGGTGACGACCTCGCCGCCCGTTTCGGCCCCGGCCGCCGGTGCGGCGGCTTGCGGGTCGCCTTCCGGGCCAGTGGTCCCATCCGTGCCCGGGCCCCCATGCTGCCCGGCCCGCGGAGCGGGGGCGTTCGTACGGGTGGCGGTCCGCTCCGGTGAGCCGGGGCCCGCGCCGGGCGCGCCCTCGCCGCTGCGCGGCGCCGGTACCGGAGTGTCCGCGAGCAGGGCCGGGGCGTGGAAGGCGCCGATCACCGCCGCCACCCGGCGGCCGCCCTCGGCGGCCGCCGTGAGGACGCGGCGCATATGGGCCTCCCGCGCCAGGTCCGTCGCCGGGACGGCGCCCGCGTCCGTGCGCAGGGCCCAGCCCACGCCCAGCGCCGCGCGGCGAACGGCCTCCGGGGAGCAGCCCGGCGCCAGGACCTCCACGGCCCGGTCCCACATGTCGTCCCCGTCACGCCCGGTGCCGGACGCGGCGAGCCCGTCCGCGTACGACCGACGCCCGCGTCCCGCCCCCGCCCCGGCCGCCTCCGCCGAAGCCGGGCCCGGCCCGTCGACGCGGTCCGTGCCGGGGAGTGCCCGGCCCGGGACGGCCGTTGCGGCCGGGTCCCCGTCGGGTCGCGCCTGGGCGGGTACGGCCCTGCCACTGCCGTCCGCAGCGGGTCGTGCCGCGTCGAAAGCGGCCCCGCCGGCAACGCTCGCGCCGGGACGGATCCCGCCCGGGGTGCTCCCGTCGGCGCCGCCCGTGCCGGGGTGCGTTCCGGCCGGAGCGGGTCCGGCGGGGCCGGCGGGCGGTGGGGTCCAGGACGGGTCGCCGAGGGGGAGGTCGCAGCACACGACCTCCACGCCCCGCTGACGCGCCCAGCGGACCGCCGCCAGTTCCGGGGAGAAGTCCGCGAACGGGTAGAACGCCAGCCGGCCCTCCCGTCCCAGGCCCGCCAGGGCCACCGGGGCGACCGTCTCCGGGTCGGCCAGGTGGGCCAGCCACGGCTGGAAGTCGGCCGGCAGCTCCACGCAGACCACCTCCGGGTCCGCCGCGTCCAGCAGCGCCGGGACCACCGCGGCCAGCGCGGGACTGTGGTGGCGTACCCCCAGCAGGTACGGCGTGCGCGAGGCGGCCAGGGCCGCCACGGCCTCCCGTGGATCAGCGGTGAGCGTCAACGCAGGCTCCCGCGCAGGTCCCAGAGCCGGCGCCACATCGCCGAGCCGTCCTCGGCCCGGCGGCGCACCGGGCCGTCCCAGTAGCCCAGCAGCCGCCCGTGGTCGGCCGGGTCGTCCTTGCGGACGACGCCCAGCAGATGGCCGGGCAGCAGGTCCAGCACGTCACCGCCCGGCAGGTACGCGGCCGCGACCCCCAGCGAGGCCGCCACCTGCACCGCCTCCGCCGTGGACATGACCGTACCGGGCCGCTCCACGTCCCAGCCCTCGGCGCTGCGCCCCGAACGCAGGTCCCGGAAGACGGTGACGAGCGCGTCGAGCACGCTGTCGTCCACGCCGAAGGCCGCCCCGGCCCGCTCCACGGCGGCGACGGCCTGCCGGCGGATCAGCGCGGCCTCCGCGTCCGGGTCCGAGATCGGGCCGACGGTCTCGAAGTTGAAGCGCCGCTTGAGCGCCGCCGACATCTCCGAGACGCCCCGGTCACGCAGGTTCGCGGTGGCGATGACCGTGAAGCCGGGGGCCGCCGAGACCACCGAGTCCTCGGTCGCCGTCAGCTCGGGCACGGTCACCCGCCGGTCGGACAGGATCGACACCAGCGCGTCCTGCACCTCGGGCAGACAGCGGGTGATCTCCTCCACCCGCACCACCCGCCCCGTGCGCATCGCCGCCAGCACGGGGGAGTCGACCAGGGCCTGCGGGGTCGGGCCCTGGGCGAGGAGCAGCGCGTAGTTCCAGCCGTACCGGAAGGCGTCCTCGGTGGTGCCCGCCGTGCCCTGCACCGTGAGCGCGCTGGTGCCGCACACGGCGGCGGACAGCAGCTCGGACAGCATCGACTTGGCGGTGCCCGGCTCGCCCGTGAGCAGCAGCCCGCGCTCCCCGGCCAGGGTCACCACGCAGCGCTCCACCAGGGCGCGTTCGCCGACGAACTTCGGCGCGATCACCAGCTTCGACGGCAGTCCGGCCCGCCGCTTGGGCAGGGCCAGCTCCTCGCCCTCGCTGCCGCACACGAAGGTGACCACCGCGCGCGGGGTCAGCGCCCAGCCCGGCGGGCGGGGCCCGGTGTCCTGGGCGGCGAGGAAGGCCAGTTCGGCGGCGTGCCGCTCCTCGGCGGGCATGACCTGCCGTGCGGGAGCGGACTGTTCGGTGACGGTCATCGGGAAGTCCTCGTGTTCTGGATGGACGTACGGAAAGAGGCAGGGGCCGGCCGGCGGGGGCGCGGCCGCACGGCACGCGCCCCCACCGGGGCCGGGCGGGCCGCGCTCAGCGGCGCCGGCCCGCGGTGCGCTTCACCTTGAGCTCCTCGAAGCGCGGGACGTCCCCCTCGCGGACCCGCGCCCACGCCCGGCGGTACAGCTCCGCCGCCGGTTCGGCGGGCACCAGCGCGCCCAGCACCGGATGGCCGCCCGGGGCCAGGGCGTACATCGGCAGCTTCCACTGCTCCACCGGCAGCGCGGGCGTCCCCGGCTCGGCCCAGGGGCCGGGCAGGAACAGCGAGCGCCCCGCGCGGGTACGGGTGGCCGACACCACCAGGTCGGTGGCGGCCAGCTCCGCACGGGCGGCCTTCAGCCGGGCCGGCTTCCAGCCCGTCCAGCGTGCCGTGTTGCGGTCGGTCGGGTCGGGCATGGCGAGCAGCGCCAGGTACAGGGCGGCCGCGTCGGCCCCGAGCCCGTACTCCGCGGACACCTCCGCCACCAGCTCCGGCACGCTCCGCGACGGGTCCTGCGGCCACCAGGTGCCCTCCGCGTCCACCGCGCCCGCCACCGGGGTCCCCGGGTCGGCGAGCAGTGCGGCGAAGGCCGGGTCGTGGGCCAGGCGCAGTGCCGTCTCCGTCGCGGAGGGCAGCTGTTCGGTGCCGCGCAGCAGCGGCAGGTACGGGTCGGACCCGGTCGAGTCCAGCAGGGCGGTGCGCAGCGCGGGCAGGGGGCGGCCGTCCTGCGTGGCCAGCACCACCGCGCCGTACCGCTCGTACCCCTCCGTGGTCTCGGTCGGGGTGCCGGCCGCCTTCCGGAAGTCGGCCAGGCCCACGTAGGACCCGACGCTCAGCAGCAGGTCCGGCGAGGCCAGCCGCTGCCGTACGGCCGTCAGCGCCGGCGGCAGGCAGGACCGTACGGGGTGCCCGGCGGGCAGCCGGTGCGCGAGCCAGGCCGCGAAGCCCACCGAGGACGTGAACACGCCCGCGTCGAACGCGCGCCCGCCCGGGACCACGGGCTCGGCACGGTCCCCCTTGACGGCCCAGGCGGTGTCGGCGGACAGCACCGGGGACGCCGCCGCGTCCAGCAGCGCGGGCAGGGCCCGGTGCGCCGACCACGCCGCGCGGACCTCCTTGGCGGCGTCGGCGAGCAGCCACTCGGGCACCGGCGTACGGCGGCCCGCGCGCAGGTTCCACACCCGCGCGGCGGCCTCCGCGTCCGGGCCGTGCGTCCACAGCCGCGCCGGGTCGGCGGGCAGCAGCGCCGCGACCAGCTCGCGCCGCACCTCGGGGGAGAGGTCCCTGAGGTCGTTGCGGGCGGGCGCCGCGTCCGCCGCCTTGACCCCGAGGACCCCGCGCAGCTCGGCGGGCAGGAAATTGCGGTCGTGGCTGTCCAGGTACGGCAGCCCCGCCAGCACCAGACGGGCCATGGCCGCCGACACGCCGGTCAGCCGGCCGAACTCCTCGGCCGCCTCCGGGAACCACGGCGCCGGGCCGCGCTCGGCGGCCTCCTTCAGGAACGCCGCCAGCCAGCCGGCCCCGCGCTCGCGGTCGCCGACCGTCACCGCCTCGCCGGCGCCGGTGTAGGGCGCGGGCACCGCGAAGGCGCCGGCCGGGTCGTGCAGCAGCGCGTCGAACTCGCGCCCCCGCTCGAACTCCCGGGTCTGCTCGTTCAGCATGAGCACCGCCCCGCCGCCGAGCGGCACCACCGCGCGGTGCCGGCTGCCCTTGCCCCGCTCCCGGCCGTCGGCGCCCAGCAGGTGGCCGGTGTCGATGCGCACCTTCAGGCGCCGCCACCGGGCCGCGGAGGCCTCGGCCGAGGCCAGGCCCAGCGCCTCCACCTCGGACAGCATCCGGCACAGCACGGCCCGCTGCTCCTCGGTGGTGCCGGTGACGACCGCGCGGTACGCGACCGCGGCGGGTGCCTCCAGGAAGGGTCCCGTCCAGGGGAACGCGGACTGCGCCAGCTTCGGCACGTCCACGTGCACCCGTCCGGGCACCGCCTCGGCGGCGGTGTCGGCGGTGGCCTTGCCCAGCGTCCGCAGCAGCGCGAACGTCGCGTCGGAATCGCCGCCGTAGTAGCGGTGGTAGGAGTTGCCCGTCAGCCCCTGCAGGGCGGCGTCCAGCAGCCGGTCGGAGGGGCCGCGGGCCGCGCGCGGCTGCGGCGCGGGCGCCGGGCGGCGGCCGGTCAGCGACTCCGCCACCCTGGCCAGTGCCTTGCGCTGGACCAGCGCGGCGCGGACCACGTCGACCACCCCGGCGATCAGGACGGGGGTGCTGACCTCGGGCAGGGCGGAGCGCACCAGCGCGGGCAGCTCCTCGCGCTTCTCCGCCTCCGCGGCCGCCTTCAGCAGCGCTCCGGCGGCCGCGGCGTCCAGGGTGCGCAGCGCGGCCGAGCCCTCGGGGTCGCGGGGGCGCAGGCAGTACCAGTAGGTGAGCGGCGGGAGTTCCGCGTCGCCGGCGGCGTGCGGGGCGCCGTGGTGACCGGCGGTGACCCGTGCGGTGACGGCCCCTTCGGGGTCGCTGAGGGCCAGGGTCCGCCAGTCGCTCGTCACGGCGCGCGGCCGCTCGTCACCGGGCAGGCGGACCGCCGCACGCGGGAGGGAGCCGCCCTCGGGGACGGTGACCCGGCCGCCCGCCGGGTCGGAGCCGTGCCAGCCGTGGCCGGGCACGCGCACGGCACGCCAGCCCTGCAGCCCGTCGGCGGGCGCGCCCAGGACGGAGCCCTCGACGGCGGGCACCGGCCGCAGCCAGTTCTGGCCGACGTTGTCGGGCAGGGTGCTGCCGGCCGGGTGGCCCTCCAGGGCGTCGGCGAGGAAGCGCGGCATCGAGCGCCGTCCCGTCGCCCCGGTGGCCGGGTCGTACTCGGCCCAGCCCGGGCCGTGCGGTTCGCGCTCCGAGTCCCAGGCCCAGTACGAGGTCCCGTCGGAGATGACGGGCCGTTCGGCCGGGACCAGGCTGTCGCCGCGGTGCAGCACGCCGTGGCCCGTGGTGCGGCCGCCGCCCGGCAGCGGCAGGGATACGTGCCCGGAGCGCATCGACCAGTACGTGGCCGCGGAGTCCAGGGTGAGGACGTCGTCGGGGGCGCTCAGCCAGTAGCCCTCGACGGGGCCGTTGTAGGTGGCCCAGAAGACGAGGAGGTCGCCGTCGGTGTAGTGGAAGCCGAGCTGCCGGTTGTTGAGGGAGGGCGCCCGCAGGTCGTGAGTGAGCACGGTGGAGTCCGCGTCGATGACCCGTACCTGAGTGGAGTTGGCGACGATGACGTACGGCCAGGCGTCCATCACGGTCAGGTGGCCCCGGCCGCGGCCGGGCGTCAGCTCGCGGACGGCGCTCTCCCAGGCCGGCCAGACCAGTTCCTCGAACAGGCCGCCGCGCAGGGTGCGGGCGAGGACCTCGTCCAGGTCGGCGGAGGCGGCTCTGGCCACCTCCTGCGGGGCCAGCGCCAGGGCCTCGGCGGGCAGCCAGGTCAGCCGCCGGATCGCCTCGGGCAGGTCGGGCAGGGCCGACGCGGTGGACTCGGCGGCCACCTCGCGGACCCAGTCGGCGATGAGCGGGATGCTGCCGGGGGTGACGGCGAGCCGGCGCACTGTCTCGCGGCCCCCCGACATGTTGCTGTTGAACCGGTTGAGGGTGCGCAGGAAGGCGGGGCGCAGCCGCTCGTCGGCGCACAGCGCCACCAGGTCGCGCGGCTCGGCGGACCGGCTCCACCCCTCCAGGCCCATCAGGGTCCCGGGGCCGTCCTCGGGGGCGGCGACCGGAAGGCCCAGGGAGAGCAGCAGGTCGAGGAGGTTCACGTCCTGCAGGTCGAGGCGCAGGCCCTGTTCACGTCCGGGCAGGGCGAGTTCGGCGCGCAGCCGGTCGGCGCAGCGGGTGACGAGCGTGAGCAGCGCCGGCACGGCGGGCGGGGTGCCCCAGCCGGCGTACCGGGCGGTGTGGAAGCGCTCCAGCCAGCCGGCGGTGCCGTCGGGGGAGCGCTCGGTCTCGGGCAGGCCGCCGTCGGCCAGTCCGGCGGTGGCGCCCGACTCCTCCAGGACCTCCAGCCACATCCCGGCCAGTTCGCCCGCCTCGCCGGTGCCTGCGGGCACCATGCCGAGCAGGGTTCCCCGTACGGACGGCACCCGCTTGGCCAGCGCGATGAGGGCGGTGCGGTGGGACTTCCACCAGCCTGCCGCCGCCCGCAGGGTGGCCGGCAGCGGCAGCAGCTCGGCCAGGTACTCCTGCTCGGGCACGTTGCCGGTCATCCCGGCCGCGCGGGCCAGGCGGCGCAGCTCGGTCGTGGCCTGCGCGGACGGCGGGAGTCCGCCCGCGGTGCGGCGTACGCACAGACGGCGGAAGCGGGTGAAGGCCTCGGCGGGGGAGACCCGCTGGGCGAGCTCCTTGCCGTAGCCGGTGAGCACCTTGACGGGCAGGGCGCCGGCCAGGGCGAACTCCAGGAAGACGGCGTCGAGGCGGTCCTCGTCGACGGCCAGGCCGTAGCGGGCCTCGGCGGCGCGGGCCCGGCCGAACAGCTGGGCGGCGTAGGTGGTGTTCTCGACGGCGAGGAAGAGCCGGGCGGCCTGCTCCTGGAAGACGGGCAGGAAGTGCGGCAGGGAGGCGGCGAGCCGCTCGGCCAGCTCGGTGCAGGCGTCGAGGGCGGCCTTGGGCTTGGTCTTCGCCTGCCGGGCCAGCCGGTCCAGCTCGGGGACCAGGGCGAGGGCGTGGTGGCCGTCCTCGGGGTGGTGCACGAGCACCCACTCGGGGAAGCCGAGCGCCTGCCGGCGGCCGAGGCCGACGACGGCGGGCTCACCGTCCGGTACGAGGCCCAGGAAGCCGACGGCGAGGTCCTCGGCGGCACCCAGCTCGGCCGCGGCGAGCCGGACGACGACCCGCTCGTCCCCGAGGGCCGGGTGACGGTACGTCCGCGCGGTCAGCGGGACCGCCCCGGGGCCCGCGTCGGCGGTGCCGGCGGGCAGGACCGCTCCGGCGGCGAGCAGTTCGGCGCTCGCCGTCCGCGCCCCGGTTCCCGTACCGGTCCGTGCTTCGGTCGTGTCGGTGCTCACGCGTCCCCGCCCTCCTCGATCTTGCGCCCGGCGTACAGCGCCGCGGCCATCCGCATGCCCTCGGACCAGGCCACCGGCCCGACCTCGCCGAGCCGTACGGCCCGGCCCTCCTCGTCGTGCCAGCTCAGGGCGCCGGTCTCCGACTCGTCCTCCCAGTACGGCTCGCCGATCCACACGGCCGCCTCGACCGCCCGGCCGCCGTCGCGGACCCGGCAGGTGGCGTAGCCGCCGGAGACCCGGTGGCCGAGTCCGGTGGCGCGGGCCGCGAGGCTGAACCGGGAGGGGAACTTCCCGCCCGCGTAGTCGCGTACCTCCGTGGCGGATTCCTTGAGGTCCTCGGGCTTCGTCCAGGTCGCCCGGTGGATCTGCTCGACGCGCTGGGTGATGTCCAGCTCGGCCGCGAACTCCCGTACGTCGTCCAGGTCGGGCAGCAGCACCGGGTGCGGCAGGGTCACCGTGCGCGGGGAGAGGCGTACGGTCTCGCCGTCGAGGTTGACCACCTTGAGTTCGCCCGCGTCGGTGGCGTCGCGCAGGAAGCCCGCCTCGTCGGGGTCGCCGTCGCCGACGACGGCCAGGTCGCGCAGGGCGGCCTGCCAGGCCTCGTCGCGCCAGACCCGGGCCAGCAGGGCGGTCGGCACCGGCAGCGAGGAGACCATCCAGGCGTCCACCTGGGCCACGCAGGCCGCCTCGTGACGGTCGAGCCACTCGGCGAGCCGGCGCAGCCGGTCCACCTCGGGATGGTCGCGCAGCGCCTTGGGGACCGTCTTCAACTGCCGCCCCGCGGGCCGCCGTACGGCGACCCGCCCTTCCACGAGGGAGACCTCGTACCCCTCGTCCAACGCCAGCCAAGCCATCAGCCGTGCCCCTCCGCCTGTCCGAAAACGGTCTTGCGCAGCCCTGAGGAAGGCTCCAACGCCTGCTGGGCTGCGGTATGTCGGGAGACTAGCGAGCCCCACTGACAACGCCGCGTGGCGGGTGCGTCCCGGGACGGAAACGCCGCTGCCCCCGGTCCGTGGGACCGGGGGCAG
>NZ_JBEZWL010000184.1:0-13393 GCF_040648015.1 Streptomyces sp. NPDC029216
GGCTGTCAAGGGTGGCCGAAGGCCATCGCGCAGCGACGCGACCGGAGGGAGCGCCCTTGACAGCCCGGCCCGAACCGGAAGGACAGTGGGACTGACGGGAAAGCCCCAAGGCTGCTCTGAGACCGCCCCACCGGGACCCCGAACACCACCAGACCCCGCCTCGCCGTCCGCCGCCGCCCGCCGGGCTCCCGCCCCCGACCCACCACCCCGCACCCGGGGAGGCGGGTGGGCGGCCACCGCCCCGCCCCCACCCCTCGCGGGGGAGATAGCGGGCCCTCCCCCTCAGGACCCCCGCCCCGACCAGCCCCCACAGGCCGTGGAACACGAGGCGGGAAGCCTCCACCGCACGCCTGGGCCGAGCTGCACACGGTCGGCGGGCTGCTGCTGCGGCGGGGCGCGCGGGAGGGGCGGACGCTCGTGGACCGGCTCGCGGAGGGCGACTGAGGCGAACGCACCCGGTCAGGCGTACCGGCCGGGAATCCGGCTTACAGCCGGAGTCTGGAAGCCATACGCCATTAACCGGGCATTCAGACGCGCTTGCGAGCCTCCCAGCATGCAGCCCCGACTCCGCCTGACCGCGGACACTTCCGACGCGCCTGTCCTGCCCCGTGCGCGGAAGAATGGAGTCATGAGCCACCAGCCCAGCGCAGGCCCCACCGAGGTCCCCGCCCAGCACCCGTCTCACAGCTCCGTCGCCGCCTCCGCCGCCTCCAAAACACCGGCGAAGTCGCGTATCGGCTCCATAGCCGCCCACCGGCCCCAGACCGGTCCCACCACCACGGCCCGCGTCGACCTCGACCCCGATCTCGACGCCGACCTCGACGCCTACGAGGACAAGGACGACACCGGCGAGCTCCCCGCCAACCGTTTCCTCGACCGCGAGCGCAGCTGGCTGGCCTTCAACGAGCGCGTCCTCGAACTGGCCGAGGACCCCACCACCCCGCTGCTGGAGCGCGCCAACTTCCTGGCGATCTTCGCGAGCAACCTCGACGAGTTCTTCATGGTCCGCGTCGCCGGCCTCAAGCGCCGCATCGCCACCGGCGTCGCCACCCGCTCCGCCTCCGGCCTCCAGCCGCGCGAGGTCCTCGACCTCATCTGGACCCGCTCCCGCGAGCTCATGGCCCGGCACGCCGCCTGCTACCAGCAGGACATCGCCCCGCAGCTCGCCGAGGAGGGCATCCACCTCATCCGGTGGCCCGACCTCACCGAGAAGGAGCAGGCGCGCCTCTTCACCCTGTTCCGCAACCAGATCTTCCCGGTGCTCACCCCGCTGGCCGTGGACCCCGCGCACCCCTTCCCGTACATCTCCGGCCTGTCGCTGAACCTGGCCGTCGTCGTGCGCAACCCCGTCAGCGGCCACCGCCACTTCGCCCGCGTCAAGGTGCCGCCGCTGCTCTCCCGCTTCCTGGAAGCCTCCCCGCAGCGCTACGTCCCGCTGGAGGACGTCATCGCCGCGCACCTGGAGGAGCTGTTCCCCGGCATGGAGGTGCTCGCGCACCACATGTTCCGCGTGACCCGCAACGAGGACCTGGAGGTCGAGGAGGACGACGCCGAGAACCTCCTCCAGGCCCTGGAGAAGGAACTCATGCGGCGCCGCTTCGGTCCGCCCGTGCGCCTGGAGGTCGAGGAGTCCATCGACCCCGGCGTGCTCGACCTCCTCGTGCAGGAGCTGAAGGTCTCCGCCGCCGAGGTGTACCCGCTGCCCGGCCCCCTCGACCTGACGGCCCTCTTCGGGATCTCCTCCCTCGACCGGCCCGAGCTCAAGTACCCCAAGTTCGTCGCCGGCACCCACCGTGACCTCGCCGAGGTGGAGTCCGCCTCCGCGCCCGACATCTTCGCCGCCCTGCGCGAGCGGGACGTACTGCTGCACCACCCGTACGACTCCTTCTCCACGTCGGTACAGGCCTTCCTGGAACAGGCCGCCGCCGACCCGGACGTCCTCGCGATCAAGCAGACGCTGTACCGCACCTCCGGCGACTCGCCGATCGTCGACGCGCTGATCGACGCCGCCGAATCCGGCAAGCAGGTCCTCGTCCTCGTCGAGATCAAGGCACGGTTCGACGAGCAGGCGAACATCAAGTGGGCGCGCAAGCTGGAGGAGTCCGGCTGCCACGTGGTCTACGGTCTGGTCGGCCTCAAGACCCACTGCAAGCTGTCGCTGGTCGTCCGCCAGGAGGGCGAGACCCTGCGCCGCTACTCGCACGTCGGCACCGGCAACTACCACCCCAAGACCGCCCGCCTGTACGAGGACCTCGGCCTGCTCACCGCCGACCCGCAGGTCGGCGCGGACCTCTCCGACCTGTTCAACCGGCTGTCCGGCTACTCCCGGCGCGAGACCTACCGCCGGCTGCTGACCGCCCCGAAGTCCCTGCGCGACGGGCTGATCTCGCGCATCGACAAGGAGGCCGACCACCACCGGTCCGGCCGCCCGGCGTCCGTCCGGCTGAAGATGAACTCGATCGTCGACGAGGCCCTGATCGACGCCCTCTACCGGGCCTCCCAGGCCGGCGTCCCGATCGACATCTGGGTGCGCGGCATCTGCGCCGTGCGCCCGGGCGTCCCGGGGCTGTCGGAGAACATCCGGGTCCGCTCGATCCTCGGCCGCTTCCTGGAGCACTCCCGGGTCTTCGCCTTCGGCAACGGCGGCGAACCCGAGGTGTGGATCGGCAGCGCCGACATGATGCACCGCAACCTCGACCGCCGCATCGAGGCACTGGTCAGGGTCACCGACCCCGGCCACCGCGCGGCACTGGACCGGATGCTGGAGACCGGCATGTCCGACGCCACCTCCTCCTGGCACCTGGGCCCGGACGGCGAATGGACCCGGCACAGCACCGACGCCGAAGGCCTGCCGCTGCGGCACGTACAGGAGATGCTCATAGACGCCCGGAGGCGCCGGCGTGGCTCAGCAAAACCATGACCCGACCGCAGGTGACGTGCTCGGCGTCTACCTGCGTTCCCAGGCCACCGCTTTCCTGCGCGCGCTGCGCCTGCATGACGCAGGCGCGGCGGGCGCGGGGGGCGGCCCCGACACCGGGGAGGACGGAGAGGCGGCGCACGGCCTGCGGGGGGCCGCGCGCCGGATCGCCGCGTCCCTGAGCACGTTCCGGGTCGTCACGGAGTCCGGCTGGGCGGACCCGCTGCGCACCGAGCTCGTCTGGCTCTCCTCCACCCTGGCGGACGAGCACGCCTACGCCGCCCGGCTGTCACGCCTGTTGGAGGCCCTGCAACGCCTCTCGGCCTCCCCCGAGGTCCCGGCGCCCCGGGGTACGCCCGGGGGCGCGCTGACGGTGGGCTCGGCCCGGGCGGGCGCCCTGCTGGAGCGCCAGCTCACCCTCGCCCGCACCCGCGCGCACTCGGCGACCCTCCAGGCCCTCGGGTCGGCACGGTTCCACGCGGTGGCGGACGCGGTGGCGGTGCTGGCCTCGGAGGTCCCGCTGGACCCGGTGGCGGCGGGCGGCCGCGTGGGGGACGTCCTCACCCCGCTGGCGGCGGTCGCGCAGACCCGCCTGGACGCCGCGGTCTCGGCGCTCCCGGCCACCGACCCCGCGGCCCCGTACTCGGCGCACGCGGACGCCGCCTGGCACGAGGTACGCCGCCTGCTGCGCGTGCACCGCTACGCCCGGGAGGCCCTGGGCGAGGACGCCCCCCGCCTGGCGGAGGCGAGCGAGGCCCTGAACCAGCACCGCAACGCCGCGGAGGCGGCCACCGCCTCGGCAACGGCGGCCCGCACCCCGCGCATCGCCCCGGCGACGGCCTACGCCCTGGGCGTCCTCCACGCCGACCAGCGGCATGCGGTGGAGGCCTCCCGCCTCACGTTCCACAGCTTGTGGGCGCCGGTACCGGCGGGGTCTTGAGGGGGGCGGGGCTGGCCGGGCGGCGGGGGACGGCGGGGCGGGGTCGGGGGTGTTCGGGGTCCCGGTGGGGCGGTCTCAGAGATGCCTTGGGGATTTCCCGTCAGTCCCACTGTCCTTCCGGGGCGGGCCGGCCTGTCAAGGGCGCTCCCTTCGGTCGCGTCGCTTCGCGATGGCCTTCGGCCACCCTTGACAGACCGTCCCGCCCCGGAAAGACAAGGACTGCCGGGAAACCCCCAAAAGGACGGGCCGGTCGACAGTTACAGGACCAGCCCCTCAGCGATGAGGCGAGCAGACCGGGTCCGCCTCGCCGGGCATCCGGCCCCTCCAGATCCTGATTCGGGACCAGGGGCAACCCACGCCCCAGATCGCTACGCGCTGCCCAGATTTCGGCGTCCGCCGCCCGTCTGGGGCCGATACCCGCACCCAAGGACGATCAGGAGGGTCTCCGGATTCCCCTGGCGCGCCAGATCGCTACGCGCTCCTCTTTGCCCAGCGTCCGACGGCCGTCCTGGGCCGGGATGACGTCCTCGTCGTCCTGTGGTGCAGGTACAAGCCCAAAACGGCCGCCGGACGCCGAGAAATGAGAAGCGCGTAGCGATCCGATGCGCCTGGCGGGCCCGGAGGACGATTTCATCGTCCTTGGGTGCGGGGATCGGCCCCAGACGGCCGCTGGACGCCGAAATCTGGGTAGCGCGTAGCGATCTGGGGCGCCGGGCGGCCCCTGGCCCCGAATCTGGATTTGGAGGGGCCGGATGCCCGGTCTACCGGACCCGGTCTGCTCGCCTCATCCCTGAGGGAGCCGGATGGTCAATGAACAACCGTCCCGTTCTTTTGGGGGTTTCCCGGCAGTCCTTGTCTTTCCGTGGCGGGTCGGGCTGTCAAGGGTGGCCGAAGGCCATCGCGAAGCGACGCGACCGAAGGGAGCGCCCTTGACAGGCCGTCCCGACGCGGAAGGACGATGAGACTGACGGGAAAACCCCATACCGTCTCTGAGACCGCTGAGTGCGACCCCGCCCACCCGTGCCCCCGGCCGCCCATCCGGCCCCGCCCACCCGTGGCCCCGCCCCCCACCCGGCCCCGCCCCAGGCAGCCCACCCCACCCCACCCCACCCCACCCCCCAACAACAAAGCGCCGAGTCACGGGACCGTCCGTGACTCGGCGCTCTGGTTGTTACCGCCCGACGGAGCGAGGCTGGCGCGACAGGACGTTCGCACCGCCGGGCGGAGACTATGGGAGGTGGGAGGTCGGAGGAGTCGGTCCTCCGGTCCTCCGGTCCTCCTCTATATAAGGGGACTCTGTGCGCGGCCCCTTATATGGAGGAGTGGCTGGGACCGTGGCGGGCGGGCGACGAGAACTCCGGCGTCGTCTCCCTCAGGTCAAGAGACGGGCCTCGGAACCCATTACCACCGCACTGGCTCGCTCGCCCACCACGGTCCTCACGCGGCGCCAGCCGCAAAGGCTGGCGCAGTCGGCCCGCACCGCGTACCACCCCTCATCCGGGTCCGCGGCGCGGGCTCAGCACCCGGGGCCTGACCTCCCGTCAGGCCCCCGGTACATCTGTGGGGCTCAGGCGTCGCGCAGGGCGCGCACGGCCTCCTCGACGCGCTTGCCGTAGTCGGCGTCCGCGGCGTGGAAGTGAGCCAGGTTCTTCTCGATGACGTCCTCAAGGGTGACCTGAGACAGGCCGCCGGCGATGTTCGCCACCAGACGCTGCTTCTCGGCCTCCGACATCAGGCGGTAGAGCTCACCGGCCTGGAAGAAGTCGTCGTCCTTCGTGTGGGCCGGGGCCTCGTGGGTGCCCGTGTAGCCGGAGACGGCCTTCGGGGCACCGAGGGCTATGCCGGTCTCGGCAGGGCCCTGGTACGAGTTGGGCTCGTAGTTCTTGTCGTGGCGCGAGCCGTTGCGCAGCGCCATGACGCCGTCGCGGCCGTAGTTGTCGGCCTTCGTCGCCTTCGGGGCGTTGACCGGCAGCTGGGTGTGGTTCACACCGAGGCGGTAGCGCTGGGCGTCGGCGTACGCGAAGAGACGGCCCTGGAGCATCTTGTCCGGCGAGGCGCTGATGCCCGGGACGAAGTTGTTCGGGGAGAACGCCGACTGCTCGACCTCGGCGAAGACGTTGTCCGGGTTGCGGTCGAGGACCAGGCGGCCCACGCGCTGCAGCGGGTAGTCGGCGTGCGGCCACACCTTGGTGAGGTCGAACGGGTTGAAGCGGTAGTCCGCGGCCTCGGCGGCCGGCATGACCTGGACGTACAGGGTCCAGCTCGGGTTCACGCCGCGCTCGATGGCCTGGAGCAGGTCGGTCTGGTGCGAGTTCGCGTCCTTGCCGACGAGCTCGGCGGCCTGCTCGCCCGACAGGCAGCGGATGCCCTGGTTCGTCTTGAAGTGGTACTTGACGAAGAAGGCCTCGCCCTGGGCGTTGGTCCACTGGTAGGTGTGGGAGCCGTAGCCGTTCATGTGGCGGTAGGAGGCCGGGATGCCGCGGTCACCCATCAGCCAGGTGATCTGGTGCGTCGCCTCGGGGGCGTGCGCCCAGAAGTCCCAGACGTTGTCCGGCTCCTGCTTGCCCGTGAAGGGGTCGCGCTTCTGGGAGTGGATGAAGTCGGGGAACTTGATCGGGTCCTTGATGAAGAACACCGGGGTGTTGTTGCCGACGAGGTCGTAGTTGCCGTCCTCGGTGTAGAACTTCAGCGCGAAGCCGCGCGGGTCGCGGACGGCGTCCGCGCCACCGAGGGAGTCGGCCACGGTGGAGAACCGCAGGAAGGTCTCGGTCTTCTTGCCGACCTCGGAGAGGAACTTCGCCGAGGTGTAGGCGGTGACGTCGTCGGTCACCTCGAAGTAGCCGTACGCGGCCGAGCCGCGGGCGTGCACCACACGCTCCGGGATGCGCTCACGGTTGAAGCGGGCGAGCTTCTCAAGGAGCTGCTGGTCCTGGATCAGGAGCGGGCCACCGACGCCGGCGGTGGCGGAGTTCTGATTGTCGGCGACCGGGGCGCCGGACTCGGTCGTCAGCGTGCGCTTCGACATGGTGACCTTCCGTACGGGTAACTGCTGACGGAAAGCGTCTTCCGTCATGCGGAACAGCCTAATTTCGGCGTGAACGCACAGTCAACAGTTTGTTGAAAGAAAGAATGTGGAGGTAATCCGGACGGTGCCGGCGCTTGGGCGCGACAGGACAGGTGTCAGCACCGACACCATCCGGAAACTCGGGCCCCCGTGAGGGGGGGGCGGCCCGGGGGAGCGGGCCGCGGGGGGATCAGACCTGGGCGCCGGAGAGGCGCTCGACCGCGCGGAGCAGGGCGGAGTGGTCCAGGCCGCCGTCACCCTGGGCGCGCAGCGAGGCGACCAGCTGGGCGACGACCGCGCCGACGGGCAGGGCCGCACCGACGTTGCGGGCGGCGTCGGTGACGATGCCCATGTCCTTGTGGTGCAGGTCGATCCGGAAACCGGGCTTGAAGTCGCGGTTCAGGAAGTTGTCCTTCTTGCGGGTCAGGACCGTGGAGCCGGCCAGACCGCCGTTGAGGACGTCGAGGGCGGCCTCCAGGTTCACGCCGGACTTCTCGAGGAAGACGACGGCCTCGGCGCACGCCTGGATGTTCACCGCGACGATGAGCTGGTTGGCGGCCTTCACCGTCTGGCCGGAACCGTGCGGACCGCACAGGACGATGACCTTGCCCAGGGCTTCGAGGATCGGCAGGGCCGCGTCGAAGTCGGCCTGCTCGCCACCCACCATGATCGACAGGACGGCCTCGATGGCGCCGGCCTCGCCGCCGGACACCGGGGCGTCGATGACGCGGATGCCCTTCTCGGCGGCGTTCTTCGCCAGGTCCACGGAGGTCTGCGGGGTGATCGACGACATGTCGATGATGAGCGCGCCGGACTTGGCGTTCTCCAGGATGCCGTTCGGGCCGTAGTTGATGGCCTCGACCTGCGGGGAGGCGGGCACCATCGTGATGATGACGTCGGCGTCCTTGACGGCCTCGGCGATCGAGCCGGCGGCGGTGCCGCCGGCGGCGGCCAGGCGCTCCAGCTTGTCCTGCTCCAGGGTGAAGCCGGTGACCGAGTAGCCGGCCTTCAGGAGGTTCTCGGACATGGGGGAGCCCATGATGCCGAGACCGATCCACGCGATCTTGGGGAGGTTGCTCATGATGAGGGTCCTTCTCTTAATACTTCGTACGAAAAGTGCGTGAGGTGCCTGGCTGATCGCCCGGACTTTGTCCGCCTACTTGGCGGCGCGGGCCTCGGCCGGCAGCCACTCGAAGGACGCGGCGGCGTCGGCGGCCTTGTACTCCAGGCCTACGTAGCCCTGGTATCCGGCCTTCTTGAGCTGGTCGAGGAGGTCCTCGAGCGGCAGCTCGCCGGTGCCGGGGGCACCGCGTCCGGGCTTGTCCGCGATCTGGACGTGCCCGGTCTTGGCGGCGTACTTTTCGATGACCTCGGAGAGGTCCTCATCGTTCATCGCCAGGTGGTACAGGTCGAGGAGGAACTTGGCGTTCCCGAGGCCGGTGGCCTCGTTCACCTTGTCCACCACCTCGATGCCGGCCGGGGCGCTCACCAGCGGGTAGAGCGGCGACTCGGGCTTGTTGAGGGTCTCGATCAGGAGGATCGCACCCACGCGGTCGGCGGCCTGGGCCGCGACGACCAGGTTCTTGAGGGCCAGCTCGTCCTGGACGGCCGGGTCCACGCCTTCGACGCGGTTGCCGTAGAGGGCGTTGAGCGCCTTGCAGCCGACCGAGGCGGCGAAGTCGGCCGCGACGTTGATGTTGGCGTTGAAGCGCTCCGACTCCTCACCGGGGACCGAGACCGCGCCGCGGTCCGGGCCCGGCAGCTGGCCGGCGTAGAAGTTCAGGCCCACCAGCTGGGTGCCGGCGTCCTCAAGAGCCTTCTTGAGGGCGTCGAGCTCCTCCTGAGCGGGGGTGGGGGTCTCGATCCAGGGCCACCACAGCTCGACCGCCGTGAAGCCCGCCGCGGCGGCGGCCGCGGGGCGCTCCAGGAGCGGGAGTTCCGTGAAGAGGATCGAAAGGTTCACATCGAAGCGCTGGTCGGTGTATCCCATGAGGGGTGTGCGCTCCTTCCGTATTGCGGAAGTTATTTTCTGCTTGATGGAAGACTGCAAGCCGACCGTCCGACTTGTCAAGTGCCGGCTCCCTGAATCTCAGGACTGCCGGGTAGCTTGGGCGGCGTGCGATTGAGAGTGGAGTTCACGACCGAGCCCTTCGACCTCGAAGAGGCCCCCGCCCACGCCGTGGCCGCCCGGGAGGTCATCCAGAAGGCCCAGCTCGACGCGGTCGACGTGGGCCCGTTCGGCAATACCGCCGAGGGCGAATCCGGCCGGGTGCTGGGCGCGGTGGCCGAGCTGCTGCGCGACGCGCTGGACGCCGGCGCCACGCGCGTCTCGCTCCAGGTCAATGTGATCGGGGAGGACGGAGCATGACCGAGCCCCGCGACCACCCCTTCGTCACCGCGGTCAAGCCGCTGGTGGACGCGATGGGCGGCGAGCTGATGGACCCCGCCCAGGCCGAGCCCGACGACGTCGTGCTGACGTGGGAGGGGCAGGAGCTGCTGGCCGTGCGCCTGCCGCAGCTCTCCGACTCCCTGGACCACATCCTGGCCGCGCTGGAGCGGCGACACGGAGTCCCGCTGGCGCAGCTCGACCGGAAGTCCAAGCAGGACGTGGTGCGCATACTGGAAGCGCGGGGCGCCTTCTCCGTCCGGCACGGCGTGGAAACGGTCGCGGGAGCCCTGGGCGTAAGCCGTTTCACCGTCTACAACTATTTGAACCGGGACTCCGGTACTCAGAATCGGCCCGGCAAAACGACGAAGCAGAACAGCCAGGAGTGAGGGCTGCTCCACCGACGGTCACGAGCCGCCGCCCAATTCACCCGGGCGGCGGCTTTTGTGTACAGGAAGTTTCAACAAAGTGTTGACGCCGTGTTGTCGAGGGCGTTAGCTATGCGCAGCCCGTCAAAGCAACAACAGGCCACGGAGGCCTACCGTGACTTCGAGCCCGACCCCGGGTCTGACCCGGTTCAACACCTTGGACGACAGCGCGGCCACGGCCGAGCTGCACGAGGTGTGCGCCAGCTCGGCGTGGGGGAGCAAGATGCTCGCCCAGCGCCCCTTCGCCACCGCCGACTCCCTGTACGCCGCGAACGAGGCCGCCATGGCCGAGCTCACCGCGGACGACCTGGCCGAGGCGATGGGAGGCCACGCGCCGATCGGCCGGCCGAAGCCGGGAGACCCGACCTCCGCCCGCGAGCAGCGTGGCATGGCCGGTGCCTCGGAGGAGCTCAAGAACGAGCTCCTGGAACTGAACCTGGCCTACCAGGAGAAGTTCGGCCACGTCTTCCTCATCTGCGCCACCGGCGCCACCGGTGAGTTCATGCGGGATGCGGTCAAGGTCCGGATCGAGAACTCCGCCGAGCGGGAGCGAGAGATCGCGCGCGGCGAACTGGTGAAGATCAACAGGATCCGTCTGACCCGCCTCGTCGAGCTCGCAGAAGGAGAGTGACCATGAGCACCGAGACCACCGCGTCGGTGTCCACGCACATTCTGGACACCAGCATCGGCCGCCCCGCCGAGGGCGTCGCCATCTCCCTGTCGGCCCGCGCGGGCCTCGACGGCGAGTGGGCGGCCCTGGGCGGCTCCGCCACCGACGCCGACGGGCGCTGCAAGGACCTGCCGGCCCTGCCGGAGGGCACCACACACGTACGCCTCGACTTCGAGACCGAGACGTACTTCGAAAAGAAGCAAGCCGAGGCGCAGCAGGACGCCCCCCGCGTAAGGGACAGCGGTGCGTTCTTCCCCGAGGTAACCATCACCTTCGCGGTGAACCCGGGCGAGCACTACCACGTACCGCTGCTGCTCAACCCGTTCGGCTACTCCGTTTACCGAGGGAGCTAGCATGGCCACGATTCTGGGCCAGAACCAGTACGGCAAAGCAGAGAACCGCGTCGTCAAGATCACGCGGGACGGCGACACGCACCACATCAAGGACCTGAACGTCTCGGTCGCCCTCTCCGGCGACATGGACGACGTCCACTACTCCGGCTCGAACGCCAACGTCCTCCCGACGGACACCACCAAGAACACGGTGTACGCGTTCGCCAAGGAGTACGGCATCGAGTCCGCCGAGCAGTTCGGCATCCACCTGGCGCGCTGGTTCGTCAACAGCCAGGAGCCGATCCAGCGCGCGCGCATCCGGATCGAGGAGTACGCCTGGGACCGGATCGCCACCTCGGACGCCAACTCCAAGTTCATCGGCTCCGACGAGGTCAACCACTCCTTCGTCCGCAAGGGCATGGAGACCCGCGTCACCCAGATCACGTACGACGGCCAGAACTGGGAGGTCATCTCCGGCCTCAAGGACCTGATCGTCATGAACTCCACGAACTCCGAGTTCTGGGGTTACGTGAAGGACAAGTACACGACCCTGCAGGAGGCGTACGACCGCATCCTGGCCACCCAGGTGTCGGGCCGCTGGCGCTTCAACTGGTCGGACGACGAGCAGCGGATGCCCAACTGGGAGAAGTCCTACGCCGAGACCAAGAAGCACATGCTCCAGGCCTTCGCGGAGACCTACTCCCTGTCGCTGCAGCAGACCCTGTACCAGATGGGTTCGCGCATCATCAACCACCGTTCGGAGATCGACGAGGTCCGCTTCTCGCTCCCGAACAAGCACCACTTCCTCGTCGACCTGGAGCCCTTCGGCCTCAAGAACGACAACGAGGTCTACTTCGCCGCGGACCGTCCGTACGGTCTGATCGAGGCGACGGTCCTCCGCGACGGCGCTGACGCCCGTATCCCCGTGGACATGACCAACCTCTAAGCAGTGCACGCGCGTCCCGGGGCTCCGCAGTGGCCCCGGGGCGACACCCCCACAGCTTCCTGAATCGGCACCCGGACGCAACCCACGGGGCGGCAGTACTGTCAGCTGTCAGGCCCCCGGCTCCGGCACTCAAATCCCCAGGGTTTTGCCGTGCCCGCACCGCCACTGAAAGCACGAGGAAGTCCCATGGCAGCATCGGCAGCCCATGACGACGCCGTAGAGCGCATCGTCATCGAAAACTGTGCGATCGCGACCGTCGACGCCAACGACACCGAATACGCCTCGGGTCACGTCGTCATCGCAGGCAACAAGATCGAGTTCGTCGGCGCGGGCAAGGCCCCCGAGAACCTCGACAACGTCGTCCGCCGCATCGACGGCACCGGGCACCTCGTGACCCCCGGTCTGGTCAACACGCACCACCACTTCTACCAGTGGATCACGCGTGGCCTGGCCACCGACCACAACCTCTTCAACTGGCTCGTCGCCCTGTACCCGACCTGGGCGCGCATCGACGAGCAGATGGCGTACACGGCGGCCCAGGGCTCCCTGGCCGCGATGGCCCGCGGCGGTGTCACCACCGCGATGGACCACCACTACGTCTACCCGAAGAACTCCGGCGACCTCTCCGGCGCGATCATCCGCGCCGCGTCCGAGATGGGCGTCCGCTTCACCCTGGCCCGCGGCTCCATGGACCGCAGCGAGAAGGACGGCGGCCTGCCGCCGGACCACGCCGTCGAGACCCTTGAGGGCGCCCTCGCCGACACCGAGGCGACCGTCAAGAAGTTCCACGACGCCTCCTTCGACGCGATGACCCAGGTCGCCGTCGCCCCCTGCTCCCCCTTCTCGGTCTCCACCGAGCTGCTGAAGCAGGGCGCCGAGCTGGCCCGCCGCCTCGGTGTGCGCATGCACACCCACGGCTCGGAGACCGTCGAGGAGGAGAAGTTCTGCCACGAGCTCTTCGGCATGGGCCCCACCGACTACTTCGAGTCGACCGGCTGGCTCGGTGAGGACGTGTGGATGGCGCACAGCGTCCACATGAACGACTCCGACATCGCCGCGTTCGCCCGTACCCAGACCGGTGTCGCGCACTGCCCGTCCTCCAACGCCCGTCTGGCCGCCGGCATCGCCCGCGTCCCGGACATGCTGGCCGCCGGCGTCCCGGTCGGCCTCGGCGTGGACGGCACCGCCTCCAACGAGTCCGGCGAGCTCCACACCGAGCTGCGCAACGCGCTGCTGATCAACCGCCTGAACCCGGTGCACCGCGAGGCCGCGCTCAACGCCCGCCAGTCGCTGCGCCTGGGCACCTACGGCGGCGCCCAGGTCCTCGGCCGTGCCGACAACATCGGCTCGCTGGAGGTCGGCAAGTGCGCCGACCTGGTGCTGTGGAACCTGAACACCTTCCTGCACTCCTCGATCGCCGACCCGGTCACCGCGCTCGTCTTCGGTGCGGCCGCCCCGGTCACCGCCTCGTTCGTCAACGGCAAGCAGATCGTCGAGAACAACCGGCTGCTCTTCGCGGACGAGGACGCCATCGCGGTGTCCACCCGCGAGGAGGCGCAGCGCCTGGCGCGGATCTCCGCGCAGGGCTGATCCCCACGGAGTCCGGCCGGGGGGGACGGCCCCCGGCCGGCCGCCGCGGGCCCGAGCGGGGTGCGCCCGTCGGCACACCGGCGGGGTGGGGAAGAGTGTAAAGGCAACCGGGTAGATAAA
>NZ_JBEZWL010000185.1:0-13391 GCF_040648015.1 Streptomyces sp. NPDC029216
TGCGGCGCCGGGCGCCGCAGGACCGTTACTCCGGGCGGAGGAGAGCCCGCAGGACCGTTACGCCGGGATCAGCGTCTTGCGCCGGCGCCTGCGGGGCGCCGCCGCCGACATCCGCAGCTCGATGATCGAGCGGACGGTGGGCCACTCCTCGTCGAGGATCGAGTAGAAGGCCGTGCTGCGCACCGCACCGTCCAGCCCCCGCGAATGGGCCCGGCGGACCCCCTCGCAGGTGAAGCCGAGACGTTCCATCGCGGCCCGCGAGCGCCCGTTGCGGGCGTCGGCCCGCAGCGAGATGCGGCGCACGCCCCAGGTCTCGAAGGCATGGCGCAGCATGAGCAGCTTGGCCTCGGTGTTGATGCCGGTGCCCTGGGCGGCCGGGGACAGCCAGGTGTTCCCGATCTCGGCCGCGTCCGGGATGGCCGTCGCCGGATCCCCGAAGGGGACGCCGGGCACGGCGGGCCATACGAGCGGCCCCTGCCAGTAGTCGAGTTCCAGGAACCGGGTCGACCCGACGACCCGCCCGTCAGAGGCTCTGACCACGGCGAACGCAAGGGATCGACCCGCTGCCTGATCGGCAAGGGCGCGGTCGATGTACTCGTGGGACGCCTGCAACCCGTGCGGCACGGGAGTGAAGGCGTAAGTCGTACGATCCTCGGCCCCGGCCTCGGCCAGGGCCTCGGTGTGGTGGGGGGCGAGGGGCTCGAGCCGCACGGAGCGGCCGGCGAGGAGTACGGGTACGGGCACGGAGCCTTCGGTCCTTCTGGGCGGTGGGGTGGTTGCACAGTCTGCGTCCCTGACGTCACCCCCCGCGCAAAACGCGAGTGAAAGGCAACGGGCTGTCAGGTGAACGCGAGTGGCTCAATGTAGCCCCTCAGGGTCCTCTCATGAACCCCCTATTTGGCAATGGCGCAAAGTGTGTTTTCGATGACTTTGGTCCGACGCCCGGCGAGCCCGTGATCCTGATCCACGGACGCCCGTCCCACCGCTCGGTGCAGGTCCCGCAGACGGCGGCGCCGACCGCGGCCGGCCACCGGGGAATCGCCCCTGACCTGCGAGGATGCGGGGAGAATCCGGCGACGGAGGAAGAGAGCCCGCGCGCGGCCTCCGCCGGTGACCCGGCGGAGCCCCTCCGTGGCCCGGGTATCGAACGGACGGTCGTCGGAGGAGTCTCCAAGGGCGGGCGGATCGCGACGGGGCCAGGGTTGCGCCACCCGGGTCTGGTACGGGCCCTCGTCCTCTCCGACACCTCCCCGGCCCCGGAGACCGCCGAGGGCGCGGCGTTCCGCAGGAGGACCGCCGAGCGGCTCCTGACGGAGGGGACGGGTCCGTATGCGGCAGGGCTCATTGACACGATGCTGGCGCCCTCCGACGTCACCGGCCAGCCGGAGGCCTCCGCCCGGGTCGGTGCCATGAAGCGCGCCACCGGTCCGCGCGTGCGGCGGCCGGCCGACGGGGCTCCGGAGGCCGTGAAGTGGCCCATCTGACAGACCGCCGATCGGCCCATCCCCGCGGGCCGCCGCGCTGATCCAATGGACCGGTGACGATACGGTTCCTGCCCGGGCCCGGCGCGCCCCGCCGCCTGGCCGCCGCCCAGCTGAGCAACTCCGTCGGCGACGGCGCCTACTACGTGTGCTCCGCGCTCTACTTCACCCGCGTGGTGGGCCTCTCGCCCGCCCAGATCGGCCTCGGCCTGACCCTCGCCTGGGCGGTCGGCTCGGTCGCCGGCGTACCGCTGGGCGCCCTCGCCGACCGGCGGGGCCCGCGCGGCACCTCGGTGCTGCTGGCGCTGGCCACCGCCGCCTCGGTGGCCTCCTTCCTGTTCATCCGCTCCTTCGGGGCGTTCCTGTGCGCCGTGGTCCTCTACGCCGTCTCCCAGTGCGGGCTCGCGGCCGCCCGGCAGGCCCTGCTCGCCGGCCTCGTGGCCCCGGGGGAGCGCACGGGCGTGCTGGCCCACCTCCAGTCCACGCTCAACGCCGGGCTGGCGCTGGGCGCGGCCCTGGGCGGGCTGGCCCTCGGCGCCGGGACCGAGCGGGCCTACCTCGTGGTGTTCGCCCTGGACGCGGCGAGCTTCCTGGTCTGCGCCGCCGTACTGCGCGGGCTGCCCGCGGTGGCGCCCGCGCCCGGCCGCGCGGCGGGGGAGCCGCGGCTGGCGGTGCTGCGCGACCGTCCGTACGCCCTGGTCACGCTGTTGAACGCGGTCCTGCTGCTGCGGATGCCGCTGCTGAGCCTGGGGATCCCGCTGTGGATCGCCGAGCGCACCCAGGCCCCGGGATGGCTGGTGTCGGCGCTGTTCGTGCTCAACACCCTCGCCGTGATGCTGTTCCAGGTGCGCCTGGCCCGCCCGGTCACCGACCTGGACAGCGCCGCACGGGCCCTGCGGATCTCGGGGCTGGTCATGGCCCTCTCCTGCGCCGTGTTCGCCGCCTCGGCGCTGCCCTCCTCGGGAGGGGCGGCGGCCGGCCTGCTCGTGGCCGGCGCCGCGCTCCAGGCCGACGCCGAGATGCGGCAGTCGGCCGGGTCCTGGCAGATCGGCTTCTCACTGGCCCCGGCCGAGCGGATCGGGCAGTACCAGGGCTTCTTCGGCACCGGCGTGCCGGTGGCCCGCACCCTGGGCCCGCTGCTGCTGACGGCGCTGCTCCTGATGTGGGGGATTCCCGGCTGGCTGCTGCTGGGCGGCCTGCTGCTGGCGGCCTCGTACGCCATGGGCCCGGCGGCCCGCCGGGCCCGGGCGCGGGCCGGGGGCGAGGGCGGGCGGGGGCGGGCCGGGGCGGCCTCGCCCGGGCTCTGCTGACCCCCTCCCGGCGCGCGGGGGCGGGTTGGGTCCCTGCGATCATGCCGGGATGGACTTGGACGACGTACTGGGCGAGCTGGCCGCGGTCGGCCCCTTCTTCACCGTCCCGTACGGCGAGGAGCCGCCCGGGCCGGGCTTCCGGCCGCTGACGGAGCTGTACGGGGAGCGGCTCGGCCCGTACGTCGCCGAGGTGGGCCGGCGGATCGGCACCGGGCCGGACCGGGTGGCGGCCTCGACCGCGCAGTTCGGGATCGTATCGCGGCTGTGGTCGCTGGGGCTCGGCTGCGCGGCCCTGGGCGGGCGCGTGCCGGACCTGGCCCCCGACCGGGTGTGGTGGCACCTGCCGGACGGCGGCCCGCTCCGGCTGTGGCTCCCCGCCCCGGCCGCCGTCCTGCCCGCCGGGGCCCTGGGGGACACCGTGCTGGGGAACCTCGCCGTGCTGGACGCCGCACTGCGGCAGGCGTACGGGGTCTCGCCGCGGGTGCTGCGCGGCAACACCGCCTCCGGGCTCGTCGGGGCCCTGCGGGTGCTGCTCGACCGGGTGCCGGGGGAGACCGCCGTGGAGCTGGCGGGCGCCCTGCTGGCCGAGGGCGGGCCCCTGGCGGGCACCGGCGACTTCATCCACGAGGAGGGCCTCGGGGTCGCCTTCGTACGGCGCAGCTGCTGCCTCTACTACAAGGTGCCGGGCGGCGGGTTGTGCGGGGACTGCGTCCTGCGGACCCGGTAGCGCGAAGGGGCCGCCGGGGAGAGGTCTCCCCGACGGCCCCTTCGGCCGGTCCCGACTAGAAGGTCAGGTTCCAGGAGTCGATCTTGCCGATGTCGCCGCCGGCGTTGTCGTTGACCCGCAGCTTCCAGGTGCCGTTGGCGACCTCGGAGGAGGCGTCGACGGTGTAGGTCTGGTTGATGTTGTCGGCGCTGCCGCCGGCCCGGTTGTGGACCGTGTAGACGGTGCCGTCGGGGGCGATCAGGTCGACCTTCAGGTCACCGATGTAGGTGTGGACGATGTTCACGCCGACCTTGAGGGTGGCCGGGGCGTTGCCCGTGACGCCGCTGACCGTGATCGGGCTCTCCACCGTGGTGTTGTCGCCGATCGCGAAGTCCGCGGTGTTCTCGAAGTACTTGCCCGCGGGCGGGGTGGCGCCGACCGCCTTCAGGGCGTCGACCTGGCCCTCGCCGAAGAAGGCGTTGTTGGCCGTGGTGCCGGTGCAGCGGCTGTCCGACGGGCAGGCGATGTCGTTGGCCTGGGTGGCCAGCTTGTCGCGCATCTGCGCCGGGGTGATGCCCGGGTTGGCACTGGCCAGCAGCGCGGCGACGCCCACGACGTGCGGGGTGGCCATCGAGGTGCCGCTCTTGGTGCCGTACTTGCCGCCCGGCAGGGTGGAGTAGACGTCCTGGCCGGGGGCCGCGACGTCGATGACGCCCTGGCCGAAGTTGGAGAACGAGGCCTTGGTGGTGCCCGTGCCGTTCGCCGCGACCGTGACCACGCCCGGGAGCTCGGTCGGGATGTCCATGCAGGCGTTGGTGATGGTGCGGGTGACCGGCGTCGAGTCGTTGGGGCTCGCGGTGTCGGTCGTCTTGTGGGCGAGGTCGTAGTTCTCGTTGCCCGCCGCGGCGACCTGGAGCGAGCCCTTGCCCTCGGCGTACTCCTGGGCGCGCTTGACGCCCTCGATGATGGCGGCCTGGTCGATGTTGTCCGGGCAGTTGAACTGCCACGGGTCGGTGTAGTAGCTGTTGTTGGTGACCTTGAAGCCGTGGTCACCGGCCCACACGAACCCGCAGATGGTGTTCTCGGCGAAGAAGAACGCGTTGCCCGGCTCGGCGACGCGGACGGCGGAGATCTTCACGCCCGGGGCCACACCGACGACGCCCTTGCCGTTCTTGGCGGCGGCGACGGTGCCCGCGACGTGGGTGCCGTGCGTGTCGACGTCACGCCACGCGCCGGCGCGGGTGTCGGGCTTGCCGTAGGCGCAGGAGACGGAGTCCGCGGCGTTGAAGTTCGGCGCCAGGTCCTGGTGCTGGTCGTCCACACCGGTGTCGAGGATGCCGACCTTGACGGACGCGGAGCCGGGGTTGACGGCCCAGGCCTGGTCGGCCTTGATCTGCGTCATGTCGGCCCGCGCGGGCTCGCCCGTCGGGGTGCTGGCCTGGGCCGGGTTGGCGGGCAGCGCCGGGTTGTAGGCGTCGGCGGGAACGTCCGAGGTACGAGTCGCGCCGACCTGCTGGACCCCGCTGACGCCGCGCATCGTGGCGGCGAAGGAGGCCGAGGAGGAGTGGGCGACGATGACGCCGATCTGGTCGAAGTTCGAGAAGACCGTGCCGCCGTTGGCGGTGATGGCCGACCGCACCGCCGAGCTGTCGCCGGGGGCGGTGATCACGAGGTAGGCACGGGTGCCGGCAACCCAGGTCGCACTCTGGGAAGAAGCCGGGGCCGAGGCCTTGGGGGCCTTGGGCGCCACCGGGACGGTGGAGCCCAAGGGGCCGACGGGAGCGGTGCCGGCGAGTGCGGCGGGAGCTCCGAGGGTGAGGGCGGCGCCGAGGGCGGCCGCCACCACGAGGGCACGTCGAGGTCGGCTGGATATGTGGGGTATCAATGCGTCCTCCGTGACCCGCCAGGTGCTGGTGGCACCTACCGGGTCGTACGAAACGAGTGGTGGACGCAAGATGTCAGACGCGCGGGCCCGGAGGGAAGTACCTTTTGCCGCGCGCGGCTTGAGACGCGATGGCCGAAACCCGATGCCCGGTCGCTGGTGTGGGTGTTCCGCGCCGTTCGCCGGACTTGCGCCGCCGCCGGGGCGGTCGGGGCGTGCGGGTCCGGGGCCGGCCCGGCGCCGTGAGGAGGCGCGGCGCCGGGCCGGATGCCGGCCGGGCTGGGCACCGTGGGGGAGAGCCCTGCCCGGCCGGTTCCCGGGGTGTACCGGTTACACCGGCACACCGTCCTTGGGGCCCGCCGGGGGGCCGGGCAGGGGGGCCGTGGGATCGGCGGGGGCGGCGGCGTGGTCCTCGTCCACCAGCGTGGACTCGTCGAACGGCAGCCGTCCCGCGAGGACTTCGGCGGCCCGCTCGCGGTCGAACTCCTTGGTCCACGTCCCGATGAGGACCGTGGCCACCGCGTTGCCCGCGAAGTTCGTCAGCGCCCGCGCCTCGCTCATGAAGCGGTCGATGCCCACGATCAGGCCCACGCCGTCGACCAGTTCGGGCCGGTGCGACTGGAGTCCCCCGGCCAGGGTGGCCAGTCCGGCGCCGGTGACCCCGGCCGCGCCCTTGGACGCCACGATCATGAAGAGCAGCAGCGAGATCTGCTCCCCGAGCGCCAGGGGCTTGCCCATGGCCTCCGCGACGAAGAGCGAGGACATCGTCAGGTAGATGGCCGTGCCGTCGAGGTTGAAGGAGTAGCCCGTCGGCACGGTGATCCCGGTGACCGGCCGGGACACGCCCAGGTGTTCCATCTTCGCGATCAGCCGCGGCAGCGCCGACTCCGAGGAGGAGGTCGACAGGATCAGCAGGAACTCCCGCCCCAGGTAGCGCAGCAGCGCGAAGATGCTGACGCCCGTGCACACCCGCAGCAGCGTGCCCAGCACCACGATGACGAACAGCAGGCAGGTGGTGTAGAAGCCGATCATGATCACGGCCAGGGACTTGAGCGCGTCGATCCCGGTCGCCCCGACGACCGCCGCGATCGCCCCGAACGCACCCACCGGCGCCGCCCACATGATCATCGCCAGTACCCGGAAGACCAGCTTCTGCACGTACCCGATCCCGCGCAGCACCGGTTCGCCCGCCGGGCCCATGGCCTGGAGCGCGAACCCGCACAGCAGCGCCACCAGCAGCGTCTGGAGCACCTGGCCCCCGGTGAAGGCCGACACCAGCGTGGTCGGGATGATCCCGAGCAGGAACTCCGGCGTGCTCTGCGCCCCGCCCGCCTTGGCCTGCGCCTCGCCCGCGTGCCGGGCCGCCTCCGTCAGGTGCAGCCCGCTGCCCGGCTCCAGCAGGTTCCCGACGACGAGCCCGATCGCCAGGGCGACCGTGGACATGACCATGAAGTAGCCGAGGGCCAGACCCCCGACGGCACCGACCTTCGCGGCCTTGCGGACCGAGCCGATCCCCAGCACGATCGTGCAGAAGATCACCGGCGAGATCATCATCTTGATCAGGTTGACGAAGCCGGTGCCCAGCGGCTTCAGCTCGACCGCTGTGCCGGGCGCGGCGAAGCCGACGGCGATGCCGAGCAGCACCGCGGCGATCACCGCGATGTAGAGGTAGTGCGTTCTGTCGCGTCTGGCGGCCACGTTCGCTCCCGGTGGTGAATGCGTTCCGGGAGACCATCGCCCACCCTGTGACCCCGGTCACCCTTGCGTTCATTGAGTTCACGGCCCGGTGCACACTGAGCGCCATGTTCCGCTTGCCTCGGCCGCCCCGCAGCCTCGCCGGCCAGCTCTTCGCCATGCAGGTGCTGCTGGTCGCCCTCGTCGTCGCCGGCTGCGCGGTCTTCGCGTACGCGACGGCCCGCGGCCAGGCCGAGGACGCCGCCCGGCGCCAGGCCGGGGCGGTGGCCCGGGCCGTCGCCGACTCGCCGTCCGTGCGCGAGGCCGTACGGGCCGGGGCGCGCGCGGGGGCGGACCCCTCGGCGGCGCTCCAGCCGTACGCCGAGCGGGTGCGCGCGGACTCGGGGGTGGACTTCGTGACGATCATGGCCCCCGACGGGCGGCGCTGGACCCACCCCGACCCGCAGCGCATCGGCGAGCGCTTCCTCGGCAACACCGCCCGGGCGCTCGGCGGCGAGACCTTCAGCGAGACCTACACCGGCACCCTCGGCCCGTCCATCCGCGTGGTCACCCCGCTCACCGGCGAGGACGGTAGCGTCGTGGGCCTGGTCAGCGCCGGGATCACGGTCCGGGCCATCAGCGCCCGGCTCGCGCAGCAGCTGACCGCCCTCGCCTGGGTGGCGGCCGGGGCACTGGCCCTGGGAGGTGCGGGGACGTACGTGGTCAACGCCCGGCTGCGCCGCCACACCCACGGCATGAACGCCGGCGAGCTGAGCCGGATGTACGACTACCACCAGGCGGCCCTGCACGGGGTCCGGGAGGGGCTGCTGATGCTGGACGGCCACCGCAGGATCACCCTGATCAACGACGCGGGCCGCGAACTCCTGGGCCTGTCCGGGGAGGTCACCGGCACCGGCGTCGACGCCCTGGGGCTGCCCGCCCCGCTCACCGGGGCGCTGCTCGCGGACCGGCCCCGGGTCGACGAGGTGCACCTCACCGCGGAGCGGGTGCTCGTGGTCAACAGCTCGCCGGTGGCGGGCGGCGGCCGTCGCGGAACCGTGGTCACCCTGCGGGACCACACCGAACTGCAGGCCCTCACCGGGGAACTGGACCACGAGCGCGGCTTCACCCAGGCCCTGCGCTCCCAGGCCCACGAGGCGGCCAACCGGCTGCACACCGTGGTCTCCCTCATCGAACTGGGCCGCAGCGAGGAGGCAGTGGAGTTCGCGACCGCCGAACTGGAGCTGGCCCAGGCCCTGACCGACGAGGTCGTCACCTCCGTCGGCGAGCCGGTGCTGGTCGCCCTGCTGCTCGGCAAGGCCGCCCAGGCCCATGAGCGCGGCATCGAGCTGCACGTCACCCCGGACAGCGGCGCGATCGACGCCGGGCCGGGACTGCCGCCCGCCCGGGACCTCGTGACCGTCCTCGGCAACCTCGTCGACAACGCCCTCGACGCCCTCACCGGGGTGCCGGGCGGGCGGATCGCCGTCACCGTGCGCCGGGACGCCTGCGGGCTGCTGCTGCGGGTCGCGGACAACGGGCCCGGGCTGCCGGAGGGGGTGGACGTCTTCCGGCGCGGCTGGTCCGGCAAGGGGGAGGGGCGGGGTCTGGGCCTGGCCCTGGTCCGCCAGGTGGCCCACCGGCACGGAGGCTCGGTGGAGGCCGGGGACGCCCCCGGGGGCGGGGCGGCGTTCACGGCCCGCCTGCCGCGGGCCGGGGGTGGTTCCGTATGAGCGCGCCCGTGCGGGTCCTCGTCGTCGAGGACGACCCCGTCGCGGCCGACGCGCACGCGCTCTACGTCGGCCGGGTCCCCGGCTTCACGGCCGTCGCGGCCGTCCACACCCTCGCGGAGGCCACCCGGGTGCTGGAGCGGACGCGGATCGACCTGCTGCTGCTCGACCTCACCCTGCCCGACGGCAACGGGCTGCGCTTCGCGCGCGGGCTGCGGGCCTCCGGGCATCCGGCCGACGTCATCGCGGTGACCTCGGCGCGGGACCTGGCCGTCGTCCGCGAGAGCGTGTCACTGGGCGTCGTCCAGTACGTACTGAAGCCCTTCGCCTTTCCCACCCTGCGCGAACGGCTGCTGCGCTACGCGGAGTTCCGCGCGGCGGCGGGGGAGGCCGTGGGCCAGGACGACGTCGACCGGGCGCTCGCCGCCCTGCGCGCGCCCGCCGCGGCGCAGCTGCCCAAAGGGCTCAGCGCCCCGACCCTGGACCGGGTCGCGGCGCTGTTGCGGGCGGCGCCCGAGGGGCTCACCGCCGCGGGGGCGGCCGGGGCGGCCGGGATCTCGCGGATCACCGCCCGCCGGTACCTGGAGCACCTGGTGGACACCGGCCGCGCGGACCGTGCCCCCCGGTACGGCCAGGTCGGCCGCCCCGAGCTGCACTACCGCTGGCGGGCGGCGGAGGCGGGCTCGGTGTCGAAGGCGTAGAACTTGCGGTGGTCGAGCATGTCGGCCGGGGTCACGTCGTTCCACGGGCGCATGGTGTCGTGCAGGTCGACGACGTTCGGGGTGCCGGCGGCCGGCAGGTACGGCGAGTCGGGGTGCTTCGCCTGCCAGTCGGACCACAGCTTGTCCACGAACGCGTGGTGCATCCAGAACACCGGGTCGTTCGGGGAGACGCCGGTGCCCATCTGGCCGCCGACCCACACGTGCACCCGGTTGTGCAGGTTGGCGCCGCGCCAGCCCTCCAGGTTGTTGCGGAAGCCGTTCGAGGAGCTGTTCCACGGGGCCGTGTCGTAGACCGGCATCGCGAGCACCGCGTCCACCTCGGCGCGCGTCGGCAGCTGGGCCACGCCCTCACCGAGCGCGCGGCGCAGGTAGGCGCGGCCGTCCACACGGACGGAGATCTCCCACTTGCCCGTCGCGTACGCGAACGGTCCGTCCATCACCTGTCCGTCGCGGGCCCGGCCGGTTCCGCCGAGGAAGTCCGCGGCCCAGAGGGAGGAGCGGGCCGTGCGGTCGGCGGTCCAGTCCCAGTAAGGGATCGACACGCTCTTGTCCACCGCCTGAAGAGCCGCTTCGAACTCCAGCAGAAAGCGGCGGTGCCAGGGGAGGAAGGAGGGGGAGCGGTGGCCGACGCGGTCGCCCGAGTCGGTGTCGCCCGTGATGAACCCGTTGTGGGTGGTGACGAAGCGGTCGTAGCGGCCGGTCCGCTTCAGTTCGAGCAGCGCGTTGGTGAAGGCGCGCTTCTCCTCCGTGGTCAGCGTGGCCTGGTTCTTGCGGACGGTCATCACATGCCGCCCATCTGCATCGGGGCCAGCTGGGAGCCCTGGAGCTCGCGCACGGCGGCGCGGGCCAGCGAGGTGGGGTCGGCGAAGGTCTCGTAGTGGTTGACCACGCTGATCCAGGTGCCGTCGGCGTTCTGCATGACGTGCAGTTCACGGCCGTCTATGCGCACGGTGGGCGTGCCGGCCCCGCCGTGGTGGCCGCCGTGGTGCCCGCCGCCCGAGGCGGGGGATATCTGGATGCGACGGCCCATGTACACCTCGTCGACGGTGCCGGCCGGGGTGGCGGCTGCGGCGCGCGAGTCGGTGGCGGCGGCGTGCGCGGTGGCGCCCGCGATGCCGAGGACGGTGAGAGCGCCGGCAGTGGTGCCCAGGGCCTGCCGGCGGGTGATCTTGTTCATGGCCGAAGAACTACCAGTGCCCGCACGGCAGTTGGCCGGAATCCGGACATCGGCGGATAAGTTCTATGTAGAACCAATTAAATGATCTTCCCGTCCGGCCCTGCTCCGTTGGCCCGGACGGGAAGATCTGCGGGGAAAATAGTACTGGACGGTAATTCTTTCGCCGCGACAGGACGGATGTGGACAGGGTCACTCTCCGGAGTCGGCCGGAAGCGGTGCCGGAATCCGCCATTCCCGATCAGTCCTCAAGGGTCCTTGAAGTCCGATATGCACCTTTCCGGCATTTATAGTCCGGATATGGCTCTCCATCAGACGAAGGACACCCGCCCCGAGGACGCCGCCACGGACGTCTTCACGTCCGCCCTGAGCGGCCAGGTCCTCCCGAAGTACCGGATGCCCGAAGACCACTCCTCCTCCGAGGTGGTCTACTCGCTCCTCCACAACGAGCTCCTCCTCGACGGCAACGCCGCCCAGAACCTGGCCACCTTCTGCACCACCTGGTCGGACGACGGCGTGCACCGGCTGATGAACGAGTGCCTCGACAAGAACATGATCGACAAGGACGAGTACCCGCAGACCGCCGAGATCGAGGCCCGCTGCGTCAACATCCTGGCCGACCTCTGGAACGCCCCGGCCGGCACCACCGGCACCGGCTGCTCCACCACCGGCTCCAGCGAGGCCGCCATGCTCGGCGGCCTCGCCCTCAAATGGCGCTGGCGGGCCCGCCGCACGGCCGAGGGCAAGCCCGCCGACCGCCCCAACCTGGTCTGCGGCCCGGTCCAGATCTGCTGGGAGAAGTTCGCCCGCTACTTCGACGTCGAACTGCGCCAGGTCCCCCTCGAACCTGGCGCCACGGGCCTGCGCCCCCATCAGCTCGCCGCCCACGTCGACGAGAACACCATCGGCGTCGTCGCCATCCTCGGCGTCACCTACACCTGCGACTACGAACCCGTCGCCGAGCTCGCCGCAGCCCTCGACCGGATCCAGGAGGAGCACGGCTGGGACGTCCCCGTCCACGTCGACGCGGCCAGCGGCGGCTTCGTCGCGCCCTTCCTCCACCCCGACGTGGTCTGGGACTTCCGGCTGCCGCGCGTGGCCTCCGTCAACACCTCCGGCCACAAGTACGGGCTCGCGCCGCTGGGCGTCGGCTGGATCGTGTGGCGCACCGCCGACCTGCTGCCCGCCGAACTCGTCTTCGACGTGGACTACCTCGGCGGCGACATGCCCACCTTCGCCCTCAACTTCTCCCGCCCCGGCGGCGAGGTCATCGCCCAGTACTACCTCTTCCTGCGCCTGGGCCGCGCCGGGTACCGCCGCGTCCAGCAGGCCTGTGCCGACACCGCGCAGTACCTGGCCCGCGAGATCGAGGGCCTCGGCCCCTTCACCCTGCTCTACGACGGCCGCGGCGCGCTGCCCGCCGTCTCCTACACCCTCACCGACCCGGGAGGAGCCGGGTTCAGCCTCTACGACCTCTCCGACCGGCTGCGGATGCGCGGCTGGCAGGTCCCCTCGTACCCGCTCCCGGCGGACCGCGAGGAGACCGTCGTCCAGCGGGTCCTGATCCGGCACGGGGTCACCCGCGACCAGATCGCCCTGCTCGTCGAGGACGTCCGCCGGGCCGTGGCCCACCTGCGCGCCGTACCGCAGCTCACCCCCGCCACCCCGAGCCGGGCGGGCTTCCACCACTGACGGGCGGCCCGCTCCGTCAGCCCGAAGAAGCCGACCAGCGCATCCCCAGGGCCGTCAGCGCGGCCACCCGCTCCGGGGCCAGCTTCGGCGCCCGGGAGCGCTGGTTGGCGATCCACGAACCGAGCCGCAGCTCCCGTCCTCCGACCCGCTCCACATGGGTGCGCGGCACCCGCAGGTGCCCCTCCCGGGCGTGGAACTGCCGGGCCGCCTCCAGATGACCGGCCCACGCGTCGGCATGGCTGCGCCGCGGCGGCGGCCGCTCCTCCTCCCGCGCCGGGGCCAGCCCCAGCGCGTGCTCCAGCAGCCACCGCTGCGCCCACGCGAGCCGATCCCAGCCCAGCCGCTGGGTCCGCACCCACAGCCCCAGGTCCTCGCCCTGGACCACCACCTGGCCCGGGCCGGACGGGATGCCGCCGCCCGCGTCCAGATGGGCCCGGGTCAGCTGGAAGCCCCGCTGCCAGCCGATGTCCCAGGCCGGGCACCACGCCGGGTCGATCTCCTCCAGGGCCTCCCGGCGCTCCGGGGGCAGCGCGCCCGGCCCCTCCCGGCGGGCGGCGGCCCGGTTGTTCTTCACCCACACCCCGACCGGCACCCCGTGCCAGGTGGCGTCCACCGGGGGCAGCAGGTGCCCGTGCTCCGCCGCCCAGGCGCGGGCCGCCGCGAGACCCTCCTCGAAGGCCACGTCGAAATGGCTCCACACCATGCCGAGTTCCTCCAGCTCCCGCGTCCGCTCCCGGCCCAGCGCGCCCCGCCGGTACGTGCGCCGCGCGTCCGCGATCCACTGGCCGAGCGGGAACCCCGCCAGGGCCGCCGGCCACTCCTCGCTGCCCGCCGGCACCCGGTAGGCGAACGGCACCTTCAGGTCCCCGGCCTCCGCCGCGTAGATCCGGGCCGCCTCCGCCCCCCGCCGCCACCGCGTGTGCTCCGGGTTGAGCACCCGCAGCCGGATGAACGCCGCCAGCAGCGCCGGGTCGCGGGGCGTGGAGAAGCTCAGCAGGGCCCGCGCCCCCGCACCCGGCC
>NZ_JBEZWL010000186.1:0-13350 GCF_040648015.1 Streptomyces sp. NPDC029216
GGCCGTGTGGGCGCGGCTGGGCGCGTCGGGGGTGGCGGTGCCGGAGGCGTACACGCTGCCGGTGACGGCCCTGGGCCTGGCGGTGGGGCTGGTGCGCCGCCGCCGGGACCCGGCGGCCTCGTCCTGGGCGGCGTACGGGCCGGGGCTGGGGGCGACGCTGCTGCCGGGCCTGGTGGCCGTGTGGGGCGACCCGTACTGGCCGCGGCCGCTGCTGCTGGGCCTGGGGGCGCTCGCGGTGACCCTGGCGGGGGCGCACCGCCGGCTCCGGGCGCCGCTGCTGCTGGGCGGGGTGACGCTGGCGGCGGTGGCGGTGCACGAGCTGGCGCCGTACGTGGTCCAGGTGGTGGGGCTGCTGCCGCGCTGGGCGCCGCCGGCCCTGGCGGGCCTGCTGCTCCTGGCGGTGGGGGCGACGTACGAGAGGCGGCTGCGCGACGCCCGCAGGCTGCGCGAGGCGCTCGGCCGGCTCCGCTGAGGGGCCGGGGGTACGGCAGAGGCCCCGGAGACTCTTGCGAATCTCCGGGGCCTCTGCTCCGGGTGGGCGATACTGGGATCGAACCAGTGACCCCTTCGGTGTGAACGAAGTGCTCTCCCGCTGAGCTAATCGCCCGGGCACACCGCAAACATTACCGCATGTCAGCGGTGCTCCATGACCACCCCCGGACGGTCACTGGTCCTTGATGTTCCACGGCAGGACCAGGCCGTACTTCCACAGGTAGAAGCCGATCAGCGCGCCGGCGACCACGAGGCCCACGCTGGTGAGGATGATGTTGCGGCGCCGGACCTTCGGGTCGAGCGCCTTCTGCGCGGCCTCGGTGACCTTCCGCTTCGTCCAGCGCAGCACGAGGCTGGCCCACGCGAACTCGGTGGCCCAGATCGCCAGGCCGGCGAAGATCGCGACCCAGCCCGGTCCCGGCAGGACGAGCATCGCGATGCCTGCGCCGATGACGACCAGGCCGACGACGAAGACGCCGACCTGCCAGCTCAGGTGCAGGCTGCGGTTGGCCTTGATGAAGGCGGGCGCCTTCGAGACGTGCGGCGCATCCTCGGCGGCCGTCTCGCCCGTAGCGGATTCGTTGGTTCCGCGGTCACTCCCCGTATCCATGACGACGAATCTACCGGAGCCGGAAGCACACGTGAATGCCGGTTTGGATCCGCCATCCGAGGGACCCAGAGGTCCGCAAAACGGTCAGAGGGGTTTACAACGGCACCGTAGGTGGCATGTCGATTTCGCCGACGTGCGAATCCCCGAGCGCACACTGAGCGAAAGGCCCTGGCGCTTATGAACACCACGGTCAGCTGCGAGCTGCACCTGCGCCTCGTTGTGTCGAGCGAGTCCTCACTGCCTGTTCCGGCGGGCCTGCGGTATGACACGGCCGATCCCTACGCCGTGCACGCCACCTTCCACACCGGCGCCGAGGAGACGGTCGAATGGGTGTTCGCCCGCGACCTCCTCGCTGAGGGCCTCCACCGGCCTACCGGTACCGGCGACGTCCGCGTCTGGCCGTCCCGCAGCCACGGTCAGGGCGTCGTCTGCATCGCCCTGAGCTCACCGGAGGGAGAAGCGCTCCTGGAAGCGCCCGCCCGAGCCCTCGAGTCGTTCCTGAAGCGCACGGATGCCGCGGTCCCGCCCGGGACCGAGCACCGGCACTTCGACCTCGACAAGGAGCTCTCCCACATCCTGGCCGAAAGCTGAGCCAGGCCACCCCCAGCCGCCCGGCACCGTCCGACTCGGGGCGACGGTGCCGCACGGACAACCCCATACGGCACTACCGGCGCTGTCCTCGCGGGAGCCACCCGCGGGGGCGGCGCCGGTGTGCTGCCCGGACAGCCTGTTGACGCCAACCGCTAGAGTCGGCCCCCAGCGGCGGCAGCGGCCCGTCGCCGCCAGGCCGGCCTCCAGGGAGCGACCCCCGTGCAGATCCCCCACGACACCCGTCGCGCGCTCGACGTCGTCGTCGCGCTGGTCAACACCGCGGCCGAGCCGGACCAGCCCGACGGACTGGCCGACGTCGCCGCACTGAGCGGCTTCGTCAAGGAGCACGCGATCAGCGACGTCGGCGAGCTCGGCGCCCGCGACCTCTCCGGCGTCCGGACGGTGCGGGGCAAGTTCGCGCAGATCTTCGCCGCGCCGAACTCCCGCGCGGCCGCCTCGCTGATCAACGAACTGGTCGCCACGGCCGGCACCACCCCGCAGCTGACCGACCACGACGGCTACGACTGGCACGTGCACTACTTCGCGCCCGGCGCCTCCGTGGGCGACCACCTGGCGGCCGACGGCGGCATGGCGCTGGCCTTCATCGTGGTCTCCGGCGAGCAGGAGCGGCTGCGCCGCTGCGAGGCCCCGGACTGCCGGCGCGCCTTCGTGGACCTCTCCCGCAACCGCTCGCGCCGCTACTGCGACAGCCGGACCTGCGGGAACCGGCTGCACGTGGCCGCGTACCGGGCGCGCCGCAAGGGGGCCGACAGCCACCCGGAGGAGCCCGGCTCAGAGCAGGTAGAGGTCGTGCACGGCGGCGAGCAGCAGTAGGAGCCCGATCACCGCCAGGAAGATCATCAGCGGCGGCTGGGAGAGGGCGAAGAGACAGCCGCGCGCTTCGGGGGACGAGGGGCGCGCGGGAGCCAGGGCGACGGGGGCCTCGGCAACGGGAACGGGAGCCGGCGGCTCACCCTGCGATGTGTCGAGCATGTCGGGCCGATGATCGCGCAGCGCACACCCCGGACGCCCCCAACACGCCATGAATCACGCGGGAGTTCGCCGACTCTCCTCAGTTCGGGTGGTTTCCCCGGGGTTCTCCCCCGCGCCGCACGCCCGGTGCGCTAGCGGGAACGGCATGATCCGAAAGACGCGGCCTAGATCCCGTGCTTCTTGAGGATCGCCTCGATGTCGGAGAAGTCCTCCGCCGGGGCGCCCTGCGGCTTCGGGGCCGCCCCGGTGGTACCGCCGCCGAGGGCGGGCGCGGAGGCGCCGGGGGCGACGGCCTCCGGGGACTTCGCGGAGCCGCCCGCGGCGCGGCGCTCGACCGCGCGGGTGGTGGTGAACAGCAGCCAGGCCAGGCCCAGCAGCCCGAAGCCGATCCACACGGCCGGCCGGAAGACGATCCCGGACACCCACTCCACCACACCGGTCAGCACCAGGCCCACCGGCACCAGCGCGTACGCGGTGATCCGCGCGGCCTTCAGGAAGCGCCGGCGGTACGCGGTCACGGCGGCGATGCCCAGGCCCGCCGCGGACACCGCGGAACAGATGGTCTCGGCGAGCATGCGGTCCTCCGGCGGTCTGCGGTGGGCGATCTGTCCCTTCCATCCTGCACCGGCCCCCGCCGCGACGGCCATGCCCGCGGCCCCGCACGGGCCGATCTCCGGGAGATCTCCGGGTCGGCTCTCCTCCCCGGGTGCCCCCCGGGGGGTCTGGGAGACTGTCCGTATGACCGATTCCGTGATCCTCGACGTCTGGTGCGAACTCCAGTGCCCGGACTGCCACAGCGCTCTGGACGACGTGCGCGCCCTGCGGGCCCGCTACGGCGACCGGCTGGACATCCGGCTGCGCCACTTCCCGCTGGAGAAGCACAAGCACGCCTTCGCCGCCGCGCAGGCCGCCGAGGAGGCCCTGGAGCAGGGGCAGGGCTGGCCGTACGCGGAGGCGGTGCTGGCCAGGACGGCCGAGCTCGGCGAGCGCGGCGAGGCCGTCCTGCTGGACGTGGCGCGTGAACTGGGCCTGGACGCCGAGGAGTTCGACACCGCCCTGATCGACGGCCGGCACATCCTGATCGTCGACGCCGACCAGGCCGAGGGCAAGGCCATCGGCGTGACCGGCACCCCGACCTATGTGATCGACGGCGAGCGCCTCGACGGCGGCAAGAGCCAGGAGGGCCTGCGCGCCCGCATCGAGGAGATCGCCGACCGGCTCCTCGCCGCAGGCTGACTCTCCGGCCGGCTCAGATGAGCTCCTTGGCGTAGTTGACGTCCGTGGTCCGGTAGCCGAGGGACTCGTACAGCCGCAGGGCCGGGGTGTTGGCGGCGAAGACGTGCAGCGCCAGCTCCCGGTGGCCCTGTGCGATCGCCGTGCGCTCCGCGAGGAGCATCAGGTCCCGCCCGTAGCCGTGGCCCCGGTGCTCCTCGGCGACCGCGACGTCGTACACGTACGCCCCCGCGCCGCCCTCCCCGGCCGGCGCGAGCCACACGTGGCCGACCGGGGCCCCCGCGGCCTCCAGGACGGCGAAGGTGACCCCGGGGGTGTCCGGGCCCTGCGGGAGCTGCGCGTCGTGGTCGGCCTCCGACTTGGCCCGCGCGGCCTCGGGCCGCATGCCCCGGGCCGTCCAGCTCGCCGCGTACTCCTCGCGGGCCCGCACGTTCCACACCTCGTACTCGGCCGCCGTCATCGGGCGGCCCCGCACCCCCTCGGAGAGGGCCGGGGGTCGGTCCGGGAGCTCCTTGGCCATGTTCCGGCCCGTCTCGGCGTACCCGAGGGCCGCGGCGAGCCGCAGACCGCCCGCGGAGCCGGCCGGGACCGAGATCCGCACCCGGCGGCAGCCCCAGCCGCGCAGCACCTCCTCGGCGGCCAGCGCGGCGACCGTGGCCCGGCCGCGGCGGCGGTCCGGCTCGTCGATGGCCAGGTCCCGGATCTCCCCCACCGTCGGCCCGAAGGGCGTGTCGGCGGCGATCAGGAGCGTGCCGACGCGCCTGCTGTTGACGCGGACCTCGTACGGGCGCGAGCGCGCGCCGCCCTCGCTCTGCTGAAGCGGCCCGCTCGGCCGCAGGGTGGTGGTCATCCGTCGAGTTCTACCCGCCCCGCGCCCCGGTGACCACGGTGCGCGGCGGCTCAGGGGTCGATGTCGGACGCGGCGCGCTCCTCGAAGACCCGCATGGCCTTGACGGTGACCGGGCCGGGGGCGGCGGCCAGGGTGCGCCCGTCGACGCGGTGGACGGCCTGGACGTCGCGCAGGGTGGAGGTCAGGAAGACCTCCTCGGCCCGCTCCAGTACGTCGAAGGGCAGGTCGGTCTCGTGGGCGCCGGTCCATTCGACGGCCAGCGCGCGGGTGATGCCGGCGAGGCAGCCGGAGGCCACGGGCGGGGTGTGCAGCTCTCCGTCGAGGACGACGAAGACGTTGGAGCCGGTGCCCTCGCAGAGCTGTCCGACGGTGTTGGCGAAGAGGGCCTCGGAGGCGCCCGCCCGGTTCGCCCGGGCCAGGGCGACCACGTTCTCGGCGTAGGAGGTGGTCTTCAGGCCGGTCAGCGGGGAGCGTTCGTTGCGGACCCAGGGCACGGTGATCACGGCGGTGGTGTCGGGGCGGCGGGTGGTCTCGCCGACGGCGACGACCAGGGTGGGCCCGGTCTCGCCGCGGTCGGAGCCGAGCGGGGAGAGGCCGCCGGTGTAGGTGATCCGCAGCCGGCCGAGCGGCATCGGGTTGGCGTCCAGGACGGCGGCGCAGGCGCGGCGGACCTCGTCGAGGTCGGGGTCGGGCAGGCCGAGGCCGCGGGCGGAGCGGGTGAGCCGCTCCAGGTGCCGGGTGAGGGCGAAGAGGGTGCCGTTCTCGGCCTTGAGCGTCTCGAAGACCCCGTCGCCCACGGTCATCCCGTGGTCGAGGACGGACACCTTCGCGTCGTCGGCGTCCCGCAGTGTTCCGTCGAGCCAGATCCTCACCGTACGGTTCCTCCACTCAGGTCGTGCGTCTCGTGTGCGCCCTGCTGTACGCCCGGCATCGGCTCGCCCGAGGCCAGCGCGAGCAGCCGGGCGGCCTTCAGCTCGGTCTCGGCCCACTCCCGCTCGGGGTCGGAGCCCCAGGTGATGCCGGCGCCGGTGCCGAAGCTCAGGCGGGGGCCGCCGGGGGCCTCGCGGTCGATCCAGAAGGTGCGGATGCCGACGGCGAGCGCGGCGGTGCCGCGGTCGGCGTCGACCCAGCCGATGCCTCCACAGTAGGGGCCGCGCGGGGCGGTCTCCAGCTCTTCGATGATCCGCAGGGCGGAGGACTTGGGCGCGCCGGTCACGGAGCCGGGCGGGAAGGTGGCGGACAGCAGCTCGGGCCAGCCGGCGCCCTCGGCGAGCTCGCCGCTGACGGTGGAGACCAGGTGGACCAGGCCGGGGTGCTCCTCCAGGGCGCACAGCTCCGGGACGGTGACGGAGCCGGTGGCGCAGACGCGGCCCAGGTCGTTGCGGACGAGGTCCACGATCATCACGTTCTCGGCGTGGTCCTTGGGCAGCAGGTCGGCGGCGGTGCGGCCGGTGCCCTTGATCGGTCCGGACTCGACGCGGCGGCCGGCCCGGCGCAGGTACAGCTCCGGGGAGGCGGTGGCGATCTCCACGCCGTGCGCGCGGAGCCGAATCGTTCCTGCATAGGGGGCGGGGTTGCCGCGCGCGAGGAGGGCGGTCAGGGCGTCCACGTCGGCGGCGGCCGGGTCGGGCAGGGGCGCGGAGACCACGCGGCAGAGGTTGGCCTGATAGACCTCGCCGGCCGCGATGTACTCGCGGATCCGGCGGACGCCCGCGACGTACGCGGAGCGGTCCAGGGAGGAGGTCCAGCGGCCGGCGGCGGGTCCGCGCCAGGCGCCGGGGACGGGCGCGGGCACCGGGGCGGGGCGTATGTCCCCGAAGCGCGCGCAGATCAGCCGGCCTTCGAAGTCCGCGCTCACCACCCAGAACCCGGTGGAGTCGAGGGCGGCGGGATCGCTGGTGACGTCCCGGAGGTCGGTTGCGAGGAGGCCGCCGAAGCGGGCCAGGGGAGGCAGGTCGTGCACGGCTGCGAGTCTATGACCGGTGGCGGGATGGCGCCGGTGAGGTGACCGACAGGTGACCTCCGGTGATCGGGTGGCAGCACGCTGCGGAAACGCGTTTTTGAGCTGGCCCGGGAATCCGCTAGAGTTCAACACGTCGCCAGGGAGCGAAGGGGAAAAACCCCGGAGCGAACACGGTGACACTGCGGACGTAGCTCAGTTGGTAGAGCACCACCTTGCCAAGGTGGATGTCGCGAGTTCGAGTCTCGTCGTCCGCTCTGAGTGGGGGATCTTCCCGAGACCCCGCACACTCCGAGGTGGAGTGGCCGAGAGGCGAGGCAACGGCCTGCAAAGCCGTCTACACGGGTTCAAATCCCGTCTCCACCTCCAAGGACGATTAGCTCAGCGGGAGAGCGCTTCCCTGACACGGAAGAGGTCACTGGTTCAATCCCAGTATCGTCCACTGGTCCGAAAGGGCCCGGTCCGCAAGGATCCCCGCGCGATTAGCTCAGCGGGAGAGCGCTTCCCTGACACGGAAGAGGTCACTGGTTCAATCCCAGTATCGCGCACGCAGTACCAGCAACACCTCGCAGTAACCCTGTTTGACCTGCGGTTCCTTACCGTAGCCCGCGCGATTAGCTCAGCGGGAGAGCGCTTCCCTGACACGGAAGAGGTCACTGGTTCAATCCCAGTATCGCGCACAGCAACCGGAAGCCCCGGCCGTCTCGACGGCCGGGGCTTCCGTGCGTGTGCCGCGTACCAGGGTGTGAAAGTGCCGGGGCGTGAAAAAGGGTGTTGCCCGTCCGGCTCCCCAGCCGTACGGGCAACACCCTTCAACTGCCGTCCGTCGCTCCCCCGTCCCCACGGGGTTCGACAGGCCGATGTCCCGGCCCGGGCCGCTCTCCCGGACCCGGGGCGCCGCTCAGCGCCCCAGCATCACGCCCACGGACGACGCCTGCGCCGCCACCTGATCGAAACCTCCGAAGAGGAAGAGCAGGAAGGCGGCCAGGGGGAGCACCATGGCCGCGGCCACCAGCGGGTGACGCGTACCGGACTCATGGCCGTTGAACGCGAAGAGCTTGCGTCCTTGCCGTGCGATGTCCGCCATGGTCCTCTCCCTGTCGTTTGGCAGCGGCGGGCTTGTGACCTCGGGGGACGAGTGCTCCACCCGCCGCTTGTCTTCAACACTAGGTGGCTGGAAGGCCCCTGGCCTCATGCCCTCGTACCCATTGCCGGGCCTCCAGGAGGATGAGGCGGACGCCCGCGGCCTACTCCCCTGGGTGGAGATCCCTCCCCCTCGTTGGGGGTCTTCCCGGAGGGGATGACCGGAGGGTAGTGACTTCGCTCACTTCCGTCACTCCCCGCGCACGCGTGTCCTCGTACGGGGTGTTGACGGTCCCGGTCCCGCGCCGGAGCCCCTCCCCCGCCGTCATGGCCGCTCGCATGGCCTGCGGGGAGGTCAATCCCCTTGACCCGAGGGGCCCTTGGGGGCCAGGGACGGAGTCCCCCGAACGGGGGTCCCGGGACCTGGCACACCCTCAAGTGGCCTGCCCCGCACTGACAATCGAATCTCCCGACGAGGGCGCGGCCTCTGAGCGCTGGTGCCGGATGGTCCGTAAGCTGTGCCAGGTCAGCAGGACGACCGTCAGCGGGGTGGACATGGCGATGATGCGGCTCCGGCGCGAGGACCCGCGTGTCGTCGGCTCCTTCAGACTGCACCGGCGCCTCGGCGCCGGCGGGATGGGCGTCGTCTACCTGGGCTCCGACCGGCGCGGCCAGCGCGTCGCCCTCAAGGTGATCCGGCCCGACCTCGCCGAGGACCAGGAGTTCCGCTCCCGGTTCGCCCGCGAGGTGTCCGCCGCCCGGCGGATCCGCGGCGGGTGCACCGCCCGGCTGGTGGCCGCCGACCTGGAGGCCGAGCGCCCCTGGTTCGCCACCCAGTACGTGCCCGGCCCCTCGCTGCACGACAAGGTGGCCGAGGAAGGCCCCCTGACGGCCGCGCAGATCGCCGCCATCGGCGCCGCGCTGTCGGAGGGGCTCGTCGCCGTCCACGAGGCCGGGGTCGTCCACCGGGACCTGAAGCCCTCGAACATCCTGCTGTCGCCCAAGGGGCCGCGGATCATCGACTTCGGCATCGCCTGGGCCACGGGTGCCAGCACCCTGACCCACGTCGGTACCGCGGTCGGCTCCCCCGGCTTCCTCGCACCCGAGCAGGTGCGCGGCGCCGCCGTCACCCCGGCCACGGACGTGTTCTCCCTCGGCGCCACCCTCGCCTACGCCGCGACCGCCGACTCGCCCTTCGGGCACGGCAGTTCCGAGGTCATGCTGTACCGGGTCGTGCACGAGGAACCGCACCTGGTCGGCGTCCCCGACGCGCTCGCCCCGCTGGTTCAGGCCTGCCTGGCCAAGGACCCCGAAGAACGTCCGAGCACGCTCCAGCTGTCGATGCGGCTCAAGGAGATCGCCGCCCGCGAGGCCCAGGGGCTGGGCGACGGGCGCCCTCCGGCGCAGCGGGCCCGAGTCGAACGGCCCACCGGCCGGCTGCCCGAGCGGGCCGCCGGGTACGCGGGGCAGGACACGGAGCGCCGTACGGGGGGCGGCCGCACGGGAGAGCGCACCGGCGAGCGGGCGGGAGAGCGGCCCGCGGACCGGCCCGGGGGCGCCACCCCCGCCCCGCGGCCGCAGGGGCCGCACAGCGGGGCGCGGCCGCGGCCGTCGGGGTCCCGCAACCCCGGGTCGACGGCGGGGCGTACGGGGGGCCGTACGGGGCCGCGTACCGGGCCGCGCACGACCGGTACGGGTCGGCGGCCGTCACGGCCGGACCCGAAGCTGCTGCGGCAGCGGCTGATCGTGTTCGTGGTCGTGACGCTGCTCGTGGCGCTGGGGATCGCGCTCGCGCAGAAGCTGTGAGGCCGTGAAGACGCCGAAGGGGCGCCCCGCCGTGCGGCAGGGCGCCCCTTCGGTATGTGCGGGGAGCTCGCTGGGGTCTGTCGTCAAAGTCCCGTCGTCGCCCGCGGGGCAGACGGAACTTTGACGACAGACCCTAGGAGCGGGGGCCGCCCGCCACCGCGTAGAAGGCCACCGCCGCGGCCGCGCCCACGTTGAGCGAGTCCACGCCGTGCGCCATGGGGATCCGTACCCACTCGTCGGCGGCGACCAGCGCCTGCGTCGACAGGCCGTCGCCCTCGGCGCCGAGCATCAGTGCCACCCGCTCCAGGGTGTGCGGGGCCGCCACGTCGATCGGGGAGGCCTTCTCGTGCGGGGTGAGGGCGAGCAGCTTGAACCCCGCCTCACGGACGGTGTCCAGGCTCTTGGGCCACGCCTCCAGGCGGGCGTAGGGGACGGAGAACACCGCACCCATGGAGACCTTCACCGAGCGGCGGTAGAGCGGGTCCGCGCAGTCGGGCGACAGCAGCACCGCGTCCATGCCGAGCGCGGCGGCGCTGCGGAAGATGGCCCCGATGTTGGTGTGGTCGTTGACCGCCTCCATGACCGCCACCCGGCGCGCCGAGGCCAGGAGCTCCTGCGCCGTGGGCAGCGGCTTGCGCTGCATCGAGGCGAGGGCGCCGCGGTGCACGTGGTAGCCGGTGACGCGCTCGGCGAGGTCCGGGCTGACGGCGTACACCGGGGCGGGGATCTCGTCGATGACGTCGCGCATGACGTCCACCCACTTGGCGGAGAGCAGCATCGAGCGCATCTCGTACCCGGCGTCCTTGGCCCGCCGGATGACCTTCTCGCCCTCGGCGATGAACAGGCCCTCGGCGGGCTCGCGGCGCCGGCGCAGCTCCACGTCGGTCAGGCCCGTGTAGTCGCGCAGGCGGGGGTCGTCGGGGTCTTCGATGGTGATGAGATCAGCCACAGGGTGATACTGCCTTGTCCTGGGTGTGGTGCCAACGGCCTGTCAGGCGCTGGTGGTGGGGAGCTCGCCGGGGGTGGTGCCGGTGGTGGTGCCGGTGGTTGCGGGGGTGTTCACGCGTACCACCTCGCCGATGACGATGACGGCCGGCGGGCGGACCTCCTGGGCGCGGACGGTCTCGCCGACCGTGGCCAGGGTGGCGTCCACCCGGCGCTGGGTGGCGGTGGTGCCCTCCTGGACGACGGCGACCGGGGTGTCGGACGGGCGGCCGTGCTTGACCAGCGCCTCGGCGATCAGCCCGATCTTGTCGACGCCCATCAGGATGACGAGCGTGCCGGTGAGCTTGGCGAGCGCGGCCCAGTCCACGAGGGAACGCGGGTCGTCGGGGCCGACGTGGCCGCTGACCACAGTGAACTCGTGCGCCACGCCGCGGTGGGTGACGGGGATCCCGGCGGCGCTCGGGACCGAGATGGAGCTGGAGATGCCCGGCACGACGGTGCAGGGGATGCCGTGCTCGGCGAGGGCCTGGAGCTCCTCCATGCCGCGCCCGAAGACGTACGGGTCGCCGCCCTTGAGCCGGACCACGGCCTTGCCGGCCTTGGCGTGCTCGATGAGGGCGTTGTTGATGGCCTCCTGGGCCATGAAACGGCCGTACGGGATCTTCGCGGCGTCGATGACCTCGACGTGCGGCGGGAGCTCGTCGAGGAGGTCGCGGGGGCCGAGCCGGTCGGCGATCACCACGTCGGCCTCGGCGAGCAGGCGCCGGCCGCGCACGGTGATCAGGTCCGGGTCACCCGGTCCGCCGCCGACGAGGGCGACACCGGGGGTGTGCGGGCGGGCGGCGGTGAGGGAGCCGTCCCGCAGCCCCTCGACGACCGCGTCCCGGACGGCGGCGGAGCGCCGCGGGTCGTTGCCGCTGAGCACGGCCACCGTGACGCCCTCGACCCGGCCGGTCGCCGGCGTCCAGGCGGTCGCCGCCTCGGCGTCGTCGGCCCGCACGCACCAGACCCGCCTGGCCTCGGCCTCGGCGGAGGCACGGTCGTTGGCCTCACGGTCCCGGGTGGCGATCAGGGCGTACCAGGCACCGTCGAGGTCGCCGTCCTGGTAGCGGCGCCGCTCCCAGCGGATCTCGCCGGTCTCGGCCATCGCGTCCACGGAGGCGGTCGCGGAGGGAGAGACCAGCAGGACGTCCGCGCCGGCGGCGATGAGGGCGGGCAGGCGGCGCTGGGCGACCTGCCCGCCGCCGATGACGACGACGCGGCGCCCGGTCAGGCGCAGTCCTACGGGGTAGGCGGGGTGTGCCGGGTTTCCCATGGCGGTTGCGGCTCCTGATGCGGCGGGTGAGTTCGGCGGGGCCGCTGCTGCGCTGGAGCGGCTGGTCGGGCACACGGTGCGGGGCGCCCGTCCGGGACCACGATACGACCCATCGGCGCTGGTGGTACCTGCGGGGGCGAAGTTGGCGGGGGGTTTACGTCGGGACACGGAGCGGGACTTTTGCCCGCTCGGGGGGTGGGGGCGGGGCGGCCCGGCGGAGCGGTGGTGGGGGGGGTGGGGCGGGGTCGGGGGGTGGCGGGGTTCCGGCGGGGCGGTCTCAGGGAGGGGTTGGGGCTTTCCCGTCAGTCTCATCGTCCTTCCGCGCCGGGCCGCCCTGTCAAGGGCGCTCCCTTCGGTCGCGTCGCTTCGCGATGGCCTTCGGCCACCCTTGACAGCCCGTCCCGCCACGAAAAGCCGAAGACTGCCGGGAAACCCCCAAAGGAACGGGCCGGTCGTTCCTTGACGATGCGGCCGGATCAGCGATGAGGCGAGCGGGCCGGGTCCGGCAGACCGGGCATCCGACCCCTCCAGATCCTGATTCGGGCCCACCCCACGCCCCAGATCGCTACGCGCTCCTCATTTCTCGGCGTCCGCAGACCGCCTGGGCTTCAGCCCGCACCACAGGACGATCGAGACGGTCCCCGGGACCGGCAGGGGCGTCAGATCGCTACGCGCTCCTCGCGTCTCGGCGCCCGGCGGCCGTCTTGGGCTGATACCTGCACGGGACGACGATCAGGACGGCCTCCGGGAGCCCCTGGCGCACCAGATCGCTACGCGCTCCTCATCTCCGGCGGCCGACGGCCGTCCTGGGCTGAGGTCCGCGGCCGGCGTCAGCGTCTTGCGATTTCAGAGAGGCGATGGGTTCCAACTCCTTGGCGACCTCGACCTGTTGTTGAATCTCCTCCCGGGCCGAGGCCTGTCCGGAGTACACGCGAACCACCTCCGGGAACGCTGCGAGATCGAAGGCAGCCCCGCCGGAAGACCTTTCATGGCCGGGCGAGACGCGATACCTCGCGGCGCCGATCAGCAGCCCTTGGGCATAGTCCCCCACCGCCGCCAACGCCCAACCCGCCTGCGACCAGCCCCAGACGGCCGCCGGACGGCCGCCGGACGCCAAAACCTGGGCAGCGCGTAGCGATCTGAGGCGCCTGCCGGTCCCGGGGACCGTCTCGATCGTCCTGTGGTGCGGGTATCAGCCCCAGACTGGCTGCGGACGCCGAGACGGGAGGAGCGCGTAGCGATCTGGGGCGTGGGCTGGTCCCGAATCAGGGATCTGAGGGGCCGGATGCCCGGTCTGCTGGGCCCGGCCTGCCCGGCTCATCGCTGAGGGGCTGGTCCTGTCATGTCGACCGGCCCGTCCTTTTGGGGGTTTCCCGGCAGTCCTTGTCTTTCCGGGGCGGGACGGGCTGTCAAGGGTGGCCGAAGGCCATCGCGAAGCGACGCGACCGAAGGGAGCGCCCTTGACAGGCCGG
>NZ_JBEZWL010000187.1:0-13333 GCF_040648015.1 Streptomyces sp. NPDC029216
GGCCGGGGCGCCGCCGGGCGCCGGGGCCGCGGCGGCCCCGGCGCTGTCGTCGGGGCCCCACAGGTAGCCGGAGGAGCCGACCGGGCCGGTGGTGCCGTCCTTGACCAGCGGATCGCGCCACCACGACGGGCTGCTCGGCGCGGGCGGCGCCTGGGTCTCCGGCGGCGCCGGCCGGTGCGCGCCGGGGGTCTCCGCCTCGGGGGTGGCGGCGGCCTGCCGGTGGCGCTGGGACCAGTACGCGGCCCCGCCGAGGGCCAGCATGACCAGGACGGAGAAGCCGCCCATCACCCCGTTGTCGAGCATCGTCAGGAACAGGGCGCAGCCCACCAGGGCGCTGAACACCGCCGCCAGGGTGGCGCCTTCGACGCGGCCGGTCAGCAGCTTGCGGCCCTCGCTGTCCTCCTCGCCCTCCAGGGGCAGCAGCAGCCACGCGAAGCCGTAGAAGACCAGGCCGACGCCGCCGGTGACGGCGAGCACGCCGAGCACGATGCGGAACACCACCGGGTCCAGGTCGAAATACCGGCCCAGGCCGCCGCAGACGCCCGCGAGGACCTTGTCGCGCTTGCTGCGGCGCAGGGACGGCCGCTCGGCCGGGGCGGGTGCCCCGGGATCTTCCGGCGGGGCGCCGTGTACGTCGGTCATGGGTTCCATGGTGACGGCCCGCCCGGCCGTGCGGCACCGGGCCCTACCCTGGCGCAACCCTGATATCCCCCCGACCGAACTGGGGGGATGCCCTGATGCCGCTGCGTGCCGCGCCGTGTGACCCTTGGTGACATGCCCGCAGCAGCCGCCGCCCGTACCCCGCACGCACCCGACACCGACGACACCCCGCAGCGCAGGCTCTACCGCAGCGCCGACGGACGGATGCTCGGCGGAGTCGCGCGCGGCCTCGCCGGGCACCTCGGGCTGCCGGTGATCTGGATCCGGCTCGCCTTCCTCGGCATGTTCATGTGGGGCGACGGGCTGGGGGTGCTGCTCTACGCCGCCTTCTGGGTCTTCGTCCCGCTCGGCGTCGGCGGCAGCACCGGGCACCACTCCTTCTTCGAGACCCTCACCGACGGCACCCGCCGCCTGCGCAAGCCCGACAAGGGGGCGGTCTCCGGACTGATCGCGCTGGCCGTCGGCGCGGGCATCTTCTTCTCCCAGCTCCGCGTCGGCGGCGAGAACGGCCGCTACATCTGGCCCACCCTGCTCGTCGGGGCCGGCGTGGTCCTCGTCTGGCGCCAGGCCGACAACGCCCGCCGCGCGAACTGGAACGCCGCCGGGGACCGGCAGAAGCGGCTGCTCCAGGTCGCCCGGGCGCTCGCCGGGGTGGTGCTGGTCGGTATGGGCCTGACCGTCTTCATCGTCGTACGGGGCTCCGCGGCCCAGCTCGGCAACCTCCTCACCGCCGTCCTCGCCGTCCTCGTCGGCATAGCCCTGCTCGCCGGGCCCTGGCTGATCCGGATGACCCAGGACCTCTCCGAGGAGCGCCTGATGCGCATCCGCGCCCAGGAGCGCGCCGAGGTCGCCGCCCACGTCCACGACTCCGTGCTGCACACCCTCACCCTGATCCAGCGCAACGCCGAGGACGTCGGCGAGGTCCGCCGCCTCGCCCGCGCCCAGGAGCGGGAGCTGCGCAACTGGCTGTACAAGCCCGAGGGCACCGGCAAGGACGAGGCCGAGGAGCCGGCCACCCTCGCCGAGGCCGTGAAGAAGGCCGCCGCCGAGGTCGAGGACCACCACGGCGTCCCGATCGAGGTGGTCGTCGTCGGCGACTGCCCGCTCGACGAGAAGCTGGGGGCGCAGATGCAGGCCGCGCGCGAGGCGATGGTCAACGCCGCCAAGTACGGTGGCGAGGGCGGGCCCGTCCAGGTGTACGCGGAGGTCGAGGGGCGCACGGTGTTCGTCTCCGTACGGGACCGGGGGCCGGGCTTCGACATCGACGCGGTACCGGGCGACCGCATGGGCGTACGAGAATCGATCATCGGACGGATGCAGCGCAACGGCGGCACCGCCCGGCTGCGGTCCGCGCCCGACGGCGGGACGGAAGTAGAACTGGAGATGGAGAGGGTGGCGAACGCGGGATGACCGAGGGCAGCGCTGTGAACGACGGAACCAGGCACGTCCGGGTGGTGCTCGTCGACGACCACCGCATGTTCCGCACGGGCGTGCAGGCCGAGATCGGGGAGACGGCCCGCACGGGGGTCGAGGTCGTCGGGGAGGCGGCCGACGTGGACCAGGCCGTCACCGTCATCACCGCCACCCGGCCCGAGGTCGTCCTCCTCGACGTGCACCTGCCCGGCGGCGGCGGGGTCGAGGTGCTGCGCCGCTGCGCCCCGCTGATGGCGGCGGCCGAGCACCCGGTGCGGTTCCTGGCGCTGTCGGTGTCGGACGCCGCCGAGGACGTCATCGGGGTCATCCGGGGCGGCGCGCGCGGCTACGTCACCAAGACCATCACCGGCACCGACCTGGTGGACTCCGTCTTCCGGGTCCAGGACGGGGACGCGGTCTTCTCGCCGCGGCTGGCCGGCTTCGTGCTGGACGCCTTCGCCTCGACGGACGCGCCGCCGGTGGACGAGGACCTGGACCGGCTGACCCAGCGCGAGCGCGAGGTGCTGCGGCTGATCGCGCGCGGGTACGCGTACAAGGAGATCGCCAAGCAGCTGTTCATCTCGGTGAAGACGGTCGAGTCGCACGTCTCGGCGGTGCTGAGGAAGCTCCAGCTGTCCAACCGGCACGAGCTGACCCGCTGGGCCACCGCCCGCCGACTGGTCTGACCGGTCTGACTGCTCTGACCTGCGGATGAACCAGGGGTGACACCCCGGGGCCGGGCCCCGGGGTGTGATCCACGCCGCAGTGGGGGAGGGCAACCGGAAGGCGCCGCGGCGACCTCTTGGGTGGCGTGATGAGCCTGACGGGGACCCCCCTCTTCGCGATGGTGATCGGCCTGACCGTGATCGCCGTCGTCCTGCCGCTGACCGTGTGGAGCAAGGTGCGCGGCCCCGCCGCCGTACGCGTGGCCACCCGCGGGCTGATGGTGGTGTTCGCGCAGGTCACCGCCGTCGCGCTGGTCTTCTGCGCGGTCAACCGGGACATGAACTTCTACGCCTCGTGGGGCGACCTCATGGGCACCGGCTCGTACGTCCAGGCCGCCCCCGACCTCGGCCCCGACGGCATGGGCGGCAAGAAGGCCGAGCAGGTGAAGCAGGAGCCGAAGGTCCGCCAGGACTTCCAGCCGGTCGAGGGCCTCGGCGGGCGCGTGAAGAAGACCGAGCTCGACGGGAAGGTCTCCGGGGTCAAGGGCGACGTCATGGTGTGGCTGCCGCCGCAGTACGACGACCCGGCCTACAAGGACAGGAAGTTCCCGGTCGTCGAGCTGATCCCGGGCATCCCCGGAACGGGCAAGTCCTGGTTCCAGGGGCTCAAGGCGCACGAGGTGCTGGAGCCCCTGATGAAGGAGGGCAAGGTCCAGCCGTTCATCCTGGTCTCCCCGCGCGCCATGCTCCTGGGCAACGCCGACACCGGCTGCGCCAACCTCCCCGGCAAGGTCAACGCCGACAGCTGGTTCAGCGTCGACGTCCGCAAGATGGTCACCGACAACTTCCGCGCCTCCGACGAGCCCCGCACCTGGGGCGTGGCCGGCTACTCGGCGGGCGCCTACTGCGCGGCCAAGCTGGCCATCCTGCACCCCGACCGCTACGGCGCGGCCGTCTCGCTGTCCGGCTACAACGACCCCGGACAGGAACCCACCTCGCTGGTCGCCAAGGACCCGGAGCTGCGCCGCACCCACAACCTGAAGGAGCTGCTCAAGGCCCAGCCCGCCCCGCCGGCCGTCGCGCTGTGGATGTCGGGGGCCGAGCAGGACGGCTACCAGTCCGGCATGGACCTCAAGGGGCTCGCCCAGAACCCGACCACGGTCCACGCGGAGAAGGTCACCGGCGGGCACAACCTGGAGTCCTGGTCCAAGCAGCTCCCGCAGACCTTCGGCTGGCTGACCCAGACGGTCAAGGCGCCGTAGCGGGACGACGGGACTACACCGGGCGGGACGCTCCCGCCCAGGGCATCGAGTCGACCGGGGCGAGGCGGACTGTGGAGCCGGGGCGCGGGGCGTGGATCATCTGGCCGCCTCCGACGTACAGGCCCACGTGCGTCACCCCGGAGTAGAAGAACACCAGGTCGCCGGGGGCCAGCTGGTCGCGGGAGATCCGCCGGCCGGCGTTGATCTGGGTGTAGGTGGTGCGCGGCAGCGAGACCCCGGCCGCGCGCCAGGCCGCCTGGGTCAGGCCCGAGCAGTCGTAGGAGCCGGGTCCGGTCGCGCCCCAGACGTACGGCTTGCCGATCGCCGTGTACGCGAACGCCACCGCGCGGGCGGCGCGCGAACCGTCGGCGGGGGCCGGGGCGGGGGAGCCGGGCTGTCCGGCGGGGGCCTTCGCCGTTCCGGGCCGGCCCGCGGGGGTGACCGTGCCGCCGCCGTGCTCGGCCTCGTACGCCGCCCGCTCCTCGGCGCTGAGCCGGGCCAGCAGGCGCTGTGCGCCGGTGAGCTTCTCCTCGACGACGGCCTTCTGCCGGGCGAGCTCGTCCCGCCGGGCGCGGACCTCCTTCAGGGTCCCGTCGGCCTGCGCGCGCAGCCGGCCGACCTCGTCGAGCCCGCGCCGTACGGAGGCCACCTCGGCGGAGGTGCGATCGCCGGCCCGGGTGAGGAGGGAGGCCCGCTCCAGGTACTCCTGCGGGTCGGAGGACAGCGCCAGCTGGAGGGCGGGGCCCAGGCCGCCGCTGCGGTACTGGCCCGCGGCGACCGCGGCCAGTGCGCTGCGGGCGGCGCCGAGCCGGTCCTCCCGGCGGGCGGCCTCGTCCTGCAGGCCGGTCAGCGCCCGCTCGGCCTCGTCGGCCTTGACCTTCGCCCCGTTGTAGTGCTCCGTCGCCGCCTCGGCCTCCCCGTAGAGCCGGTCGACCTCCGCCTTGACCTGTGCGGGGGCCTGCCGGGGCTCGGCGTGCGAGGTGCCTTCGAAGGCGGTGGCGGTGGCAGCGCCCGCGAGGGCGAGGGTGGCGGCGGTCCGGACGGTGCCGCCGGAGAGCGGGCGCTGCCTGGGCTTTCGATGACTGGCCACGCGGGCCTCACGTCCTTCCGTAGTCCCTCAGGTCTCGGGGGAGGACGCTAAACCTGAAGGTCACGGGCGGATGGCGAGTTGATCGGTACTGGCTGCGGCTGATCGCCGATGGCCGGGATCCGACCGGTCAGTGCCAGAGGACGGCGATAAAGATATTGGCCACGGTCAGTCCGCCGACCGCGCCGAAGAGGCCCTTCTCGACGTGTTCCTCGTCGCGCTTGACGTAGACGAGGGCCAGGATCACGAAGAGGACCGCCAGCTTCACGCCGATCTTGATGTTGTTCAGGGGGGCTCCGTCGCCCATCTCGTGGAAGCCGACCAGCAGCACGCCGGTGACGAGCATGGTCAGCGCGCCGTGCAGCATCGCGGGCACGAAGCGGGCGGTGCCGGCGCCCATCGCCTTCATCTGGGTCAGGAAGCCGCCCAGGAGGGAGGCTATGCCGATGATGTGCAGGCCGACGAAGGCGTGGGTGAGGACAGTCATGGCGCCGAGCCTACGGGGTGCCCCTTTCCGTCCCGACGGCGGATTTCCCCGGGGCGCGACCGGCTGTCGGTTCCGCCCCCTAGACTCGGAAGGCGATGAGCAGCCTCTTTGACGACAGCTTCCTGGCCGACCTCACCCCCTCCGACGAGGTCCCCCCGCCGCCCGAGGAGCACCACGCCCCCGAGGAGGGCGCGGACGACCTCTTCGGCGGCCGCTTCGACCTGCCCATGAGCAGGGACGCGTACTACCGTGACGGCGCCCCCCGGCCCGTCATCGACCCCGCGACCCTCCTGGACGGGCTGAACGAGCAGCAGGCCGCGGCCGTGGTGCACGCGGGCTCCCCGCTGCTGATCGTGGCCGGCGCCGGCTCCGGCAAGACCCGGGTGCTGACCCACCGCATCGGCCACCTGCTGTCCGCGCGGCACGTCCACCCCGGCCAGATCCTGGCGATCACCTTCACCAACAAGGCCGCCGCCGAGATGAAGGAGCGCGTCGAGAGCCTGGTCGGCCCGCGCGCGAACGCCATGTGGGTCTCCACCTTCCACAGCGCGTGCGTGCGCATCCTGCGCCGCGAGTCCAAGCGGCTCGGCTTCACCTCCTCGTTCTCGATCTACGACGCCGCCGACTCGAAGCGCCTGATGGCGCTCGTCTGCCGCGACCTGGACCTGGACCCGAAGAAGTTCCCGCCCAAGTCCTTCAACGCCAAGATCTCGAACCTCAAGAACGAGCTCATCGACGAGGACGCCTTCGCCGCCCAGGCCGCCGACGGCTTCGAGAAGACGCTCGCCCAGGCGTACGCGATGTACCAGGGCCGGCTGCGCGAGGCCAACGCCCTCGACTTCGACGACATCATCATGACCACGGTCCACCTCCTCCAGGCCTTCCCGGACGTGGCCGAGCACTACCGGCGCCGCTTCCGGCACGTCCTGGTCGACGAGTACCAGGACACCAACCACGCCCAGTACACGCTGGTGCGCGAGCTGGTCGGAGCCGGCTACCCGGACCTGCCGCCCGCCGAACTGTGCGTGGTGGGTGACGCCGACCAGTCGATCTACGCCTTCCGCGGCGCGACCATCCGCAACATCCTCCAGTTCGAGGAGGACTACAAGGACGCGAAGACGATCCTGCTGGAGCAGAACTACCGCTCCACGCAGACGATCCTGTCCGCCGCCAACGCCGTCATCGAGCGCAACGAGAACCGCCGCGCCAAGAACCTGTGGACCCAGGCCGGCACCGGCGCCGTCATCACCGGCTACGTCGCCGACACCGAGCACGACGAGGCCCAGTTCGTCGCCGACGAGATCGACCGGCTGACGGACGCGGGCGACGCCAAGGCCGGCGACGTCGCGATCTTCTACCGGACCAACGCCCAGTCCCGCGTGTTCGAGGAGATCTTCATCCGCGTCGGGCTCCCGTACAAGGTCGTCGGCGGCGTCCGCTTCTACGAGCGCAAGGAGGTCCGGGACGTCCTGGCCTACCTGCGCGTCCTGGCCAACCCCGAGGACAACGTCCCGCTGCGCCGCATCCTCAACGTGCCCAAGCGCGGCATCGGCGAGCGGGCCGAGGCGATGATCGACGCCCTCGCGATGCGCGAGAAGATCACCTTCCCGCAGGCGCTGCGCCGCGTGGACGAGGCCTTCGGCATGGCCGCGCGCTCCACCAACGCCGTCAAGCGGTTCAACACGCTGATGGAGGAGCTGCGCACGATCGTCGACTCCGGCGCCGGCCCGGCCGTGGTGCTGGAGGCGGTGCTGGAGCGTACGGGTTACCTCGCCGAACTCCAGGCCTCCACCGACCCGCAGGACGAGACCCGGATCGAGAACCTCCAGGAGCTCGCGGCCGTGGCCCTGGAGTTCGAGCAGGCCCGCGACGAGTCCAACCCGGGCACCCTGGCCGAGTTCCTGGAGCAGGTCGCGCTCGTCGCCGACTCCGACCAGATCCCCGACGAGGACACGGAAGGCACGGGCGTCATCACGCTGATGACCCTGCACACCGCCAAGGGCCTGGAGTTCCCGGTGGTCTTCCTGACCGGCATGGAGGACGGCGTCTTCCCGCACATGCGCGCGCTCGGCCAGACCAAGGAGCTGGAGGAGGAGCGCCGCCTCGCCTACGTCGGCATCACCCGCGCCCGCGAGCGGCTGTACCTGACCCGCTCCAGCATGCGCAGCGCCTGGGGCACCCCCTCCTACAACCCGCCCTCGCGGTTCCTGGAGGAGATCCCGGCCGAGTACCTCCAGTGGAAGCGGACGGGCGCCGCGCAGAAGCCGGCCGGGCCGATGCGCGGCTTCGGCTCCTCGTCCTCCGGTCCGGGGAAGACCTCGTTCGGGACCTCGCCCGAGGCGTTCCTGTCCTCCTCGCGTTCCAGGTCGGGCGGCGGCCCGTCCGGGTTCGCGACGCGACGCGCCACCGACAAGCCGGTCATCGCGCTGGCCGTCGGGGACCGGGTCACGCACGACCAGTTCGGGCTGGGCACGGTCATGGAGGTCCGGGGTGCCGGCGCGGACGCGCAGGCCACCATCGACTTCGGGGACGACAAGCCGAAGCGCCTGCTCCTGCGCTACGCGCCGGTGCAGAAGCTGTAAGGCCTGCTGTTACGTCGGGTCCAGGCCGTGGTTGCGCAGCCACGCCAGGGGGTCGACGGCGGAGCCGCCGCCGGGCCGTACCTCGAAGTGGAGGTGCGGGCCGGTGGAGTTGCCGGAGTTGCCGGAGTACGCGATGACCTCGCCGGCCTTGACCTGCCCGGACCGGATCTTGGTGCTGCTGAGGTGGCAGTACCAGGTCTCGGTGCCGTCGGGGGAGGTCAGGATGGCCATGTTGCCGTAGGCGCTGTTCCACTGGGTGCGCATGGTGCCGTCGGTGGCGGCCATGACCGGGGTGCCGTAGGAGACCGGGAAGTCGATGCCGGTGTGCACGGACATCCACATGCCGCCGGCCTGGCCGAACATGGCGCTCAGGCCGTGCTGGGCGACGGGGATCGCGAACTTGGGGCGGGCCGCCTCCTTGGCCGCCGCCTCCTCGGCCCGCTTCTTCTTCTCCGCTTCCTGGCGCTGCTTGAGGTCGATCCGCTCCTGGGTGCGGCTCGCACGGTCCGCGAAGTCGCCGGCGTCGGCGCTGAGGGCGGCCAGCTGGGTGTCGAGCTTGTTGTTCGCCGCGACCGGCTTCACCGAGGCCGGGTCGGGGGCGGCCATGGTGGTCGTCTCCTCGGCCGGCTTGTCGCCGCCGGTGAGACCGCCGACGGAGGCGGCCGCGATTCCCGCGACCCCCATCACGCAGGCGGAGGGCACGGCCACGGTCAGCAGGGCGGACCGCTTGGCCGGCGTACGGCGCCGGGCGCTGCCCGCCTTGTCCTTGCCGCCGCTCTTGCCATTGCCCTTGGCCCCGCCCCGGCCGCCGGCCCGGCGCGCGGCGCGCGGCTCGGGGGTGGCGGAGGTGAGGGGCATCGCCTGCGTGGGCAGGTCGTGCGGGGCGTCGATGAACTGCGGCTCGTCCGCGGTGTCGATGAACTGCGGCTCGTCGTCCTCGGCGGCGACGGCGAGGCCGACGGGCTCGAAGACGGAGGTCTCGTCGTCGGCGTACGCGTCGGCCTGGACCTGGACCTGGACCTGGTCCGGAGCGCCGGCGGTGTTCCAGGCGGTGGCGTCGTAGGCGCCGGTGTCCTGCCCGTGCCCGTAGCCGGTGAAGTCCCACTGGCCGGTCTGCTCGGAGCCGGTGGTGTCGTACCCGAACGAGGCCGACGGGTAGTCGGTGGCGGCGGCGGAGTGCGCGGAGTTCCAGGCGCTCGCGTCCCACGACCCGGTGGTGTCCTCGGGGACGGTCTGGGTGGGGACGCTCGCGAGGTAGGACTGCTGCGAGGTCCACGCGGAGGTGTCGTAGGCGCCGGTGTCGGCGGACGACGGGTACGAGCCGTACGCGTCGTAGGTCCCGTAACTGCCGGAAGAGGCGTAGTCCGTGACGTACTGATACCCCTGGCCCTGCGTTTCGTAGGAGAGGTATCCCTGGTCACCAGCGAAAGTGGTGGTGGAAAGGCCGTCGTTCCCCATTTCGGGGTACTGGCCCGACGTCGGGCGGTCGTTCACCAACTTCTCTTTCGCCTCGGCAGTGGGGGCCTGGGTGGCCGGGGAACTCAAGGTTCACCGGAGGAGAGCAGTGGCGTGACTGTACCCGGCGGTTACTCGCCTCGACAATCTTCGGCGGGTTTCGTCCTCGCGGGAACCGGGCATTCGGCCGCCTTTCGGTCGCTGAAAGACCGAGCCTTGGCCTTGAGTTCGAAATTCGTTCGACTGAGGGTCATCCGGTGTTGTAGGCGAACGCGAGGAGCAGCGCGAACGGCACCGGCACCAGCACGGCCGACCGCAGCCACGTCCCGCGGCGCGCCCTGGGCGGCAGGACGGCGTCGACGACGAACACCGCGCCGACCAGCAGGACGCCGGTCACGACGAGCAGGAACAGCGCCGCCCAGGCGTGATCGAGGGTGTGGTAGTCGCAGTTGCGCAGGTCCGGCTTGGCGAGGTCGGCCGTGCTGTGGCAGTCCATGGGCAGGTAGGAGGTCAGCACCCACCAGCCCAGGTAGAAGGGGATGACGGCGGGCACCCCGAGGGCCAGGTTCGCCAGCACCGGCGCCAGAACCCCGCGCCGTGCCCCCGTGCCCGCCCCGCTCTCCCCGCTCGCCCCGCCCATCCGTCTCGCCCCGCCCCGTCCCGTCCCGCGTGTCGGAATTCCCCGGGGGCTCAGACGACCATGCCCTCCCCCTCGGTTCCGGTGAGCCGGAGTTTCCTCAGGGGCCCCTCGGCGGTGTCGGCGTCACGCACCGGACCGTCGAGGCACCGCCGCACGGCGGTGATGACGGCGGGATGCACCGGAAGTGCGAGATGTCCGATTCCGGTGACCTCGACGTTCGTCGCGTCGAGGTCAGGGTGCTCGATCCTGGCCGTGCCGGTGGGCGTCATCAGGGCGTCGAACTCGCTCCAGAAGGCCACGCACCGGGTCCGGCAGCCGGGCGCGGGCGCCCGCAGCTCTTCCATCACCGGGGAGTCCGGGCGCATCTGGCGGACCAGCGGGTGGGCGTCCATGAAGGGGGCGACCCGGGTCCCGCCGTGCGGAGTGCCGAGGGTGACCAGCGTCCGCACGCGGGCGTCGCCGCCCAGGCGCTGGACGTAGTACCGCCCGACCAGTCCGCCGAGGCTGTGCCCCACGAGGTCGACCCGGTCCTGGCCGCTGCGCTCGCACAGTTCCTCGACGCGCCGGGCGAGGTGGCGGGCGGTGACGCGCAGGTCGAGGGTGAAGGGGGAGTAGTTGTACGTCTCCACGCGCCGCCGCCCGCCGGCGCCGAGGGCGCGCCGCAGCAGGACGAACACCGACCGGTTGTCGGTGAACCCGTGCAGCAGCAGCACGGGCGGCAGCTGTCCCCCGCTCTCGCCCTCCGTCCGCCGTATCCGCTCCTCCCGGACGCCACTCGGGTAGAGGAGCATGTGCCCGGCGAGCACCACGGCCTCAAGGGCCGCGGCCCGCAGGGCGGCCCCCGAGCGCGGGACGGGCAGCGGTGCGATCGTCAGCCCCATCGACGGCCTCCCCTGGACCTCTTGGGTACGGGGCCGTGCCGGCTGCCGACGTGGCCCCGCCACCGTGCCGTGCGGCTGTCGGCGCGGTGGCGGGGCGACTGGGCGAGGTGAATCAACGGCGTCCCACGTGTGATTTCCCCCTCCCGCTTGACCGTGAAACGGTGCGGTGCGCAATGCTGTACTTAACGTTCGTTCACTCGGGAGGCAGTGCGATGGGTGTGACCGGTCCGATCCGTGTGGTGGTGGCCAAGCCGGGTCTCGACGGCCACGACCGCGGGGCCAAGGTGATCGCGCGGGCGCTGCGGGACGCGGGCATGGAGGTCATCTACACGGGCCTGCACCAGACCCCCGAGCAGATCGTGGACACCGCCATCCAGGAGGACGCCGACGCCATCGGCCTCTCGATCCTCTCGGGCGCGCACAACACGCTGTTCGTCCGCGTCCTTGAGCTCCTGAAGGAGCGCGACGCGGAGGACATCAAGGTCTTCGGCGGCGGGATCATCCCGGAGGACGACATCGCCCCCCTGAAGGAGAAGGGCGTGGCCGAGATCTTCACCCCGGGCGCGACGACGACGGCGATCGTCGACTGGGTCAACGCCAACGTCCGCCAGGCCTGACCCCGGGGCTCCCGCTGCGCGGCTGGATTTCGCTGAGCGAATCCAGCCGCGGGCGACGGACCAGCCGCGCCAAAATCCAGCCCCGCCGGCGTTTGAGGCGCGGGGTCTGGGGCGGAGCTTCAGGGGACGGTGGAAGGGCGGGTAGGGGACCAGCCCCGCGCAGCGGCACCCCCGGCCCGGGCAGACACCCGTCGGCGGGGGCGGGCCTCAGCCGGGGCCCGTCATGACGCCGGCGCCAGCTCCGAGAGCATCGCCGCCCGCACCCGCAACGTCGCCCCCAGCCGCTGAAACGCCTCGGCCCAGTACGCGGTGGCCCCGGAGCCCCCCTCCGGGACGTCCTCCGCGGCGCCCGTCAGGGCCTCCAGCCGCCCGGCCTCCGCAGGATCGAGGCACCGCTCCGCCAGCCCCATCACCCCGCTGAAGCTCCACGGATAGCCCCCCGCGACCCGCGCCGCGTCCAGCGCGTCCACCACCGCCCGCCCCAGCGCCCCCGCCCACGGCACCCGGCAGACCCCGAGCAGCTGGAACGCCTCCGACAGCCCGTGCGCCCGCACGAACTCCGCGACCCACTCCGCCCGTTCCCCCTCCGGCAGGGTCTCCAGCAGCTTGGCCCGCTCCGCGAGCGATGCCGTGCCCGGCCCCGCCGCGGGCGGCGCGGACGCCGCGCCGAGCAGCGCCTTCGACCACTCCGCGTCACGCTGCCGCACCGCCGCCCGGCACCAGGCGGCGTGTATCTCCTCCGCCCAGCCCTCGGCCACCGGCAGCGTCACGATCTCCGCCGGACCGAGCCCCCCGAACCGCTCGCGCCAGCAGGACAGCGGCGCCGCCTCCACCAGCTGGCCGAGCCACCACGCCCGCTCGCCGCGCCCCGCGGGCGGCCGCTTGACCACCCCGTCGCGCAGCATCCCCGCGTCGCACTCCGCCGGCGGCTCCACCGCCTCCGGACCCACGCAGGCCAGGGCCCGCTCCGCCATCCGGCCGGCCAGCGCCGACTCCGGCAGCGCGGAGAGCAGTTCGGCGGCGGTCGCCCGGACGTTGCGGCTGCGGTCGCCCAGCGCCGCCTCCAGGAAGGGTTCGTCCGCCATCGACAGCCCCGTCCGCAGCGAGTCGAGGAACATCAGCCGGTCCTCGGCCCGCTCGGTGGCCCAGGTGGTGGCCAGCAGCCGGGTCGCGGCCGTCGCCTCGTGGGCCCGTACGGCGCCCAGCAGGGCGACCCGTTCCGCGAACAGTCCCTCCTCCCAGAGCCGGGCCACGGCCGCCCCGTCGGCGGGGTCGGGCAGTTCGCCCGCGCCGCCCGCCGTACCGCGCAGCGCGAACCGCCACTCGGGGTTCAGCCGGGCCAGCCACAGCCCCCGCGCCCCGGCCAGGGCCAGCGCCTGGGGGCGCAGGTCGGTGCGGGCGCGGGCCGCGTCCAGCAGGGCCGGGACCAGGGCCGACGGCGCCCGGTAGCCGTGCCGCCCGGCGGCCGCCAGCCACTGCGGGAGGAGTTCCGTCAGGTCCGGTCCGGCGCCCCGGCGCCCGGCGCCGCCCGCGCTCGTCCGGCCCGCGAGCAGTTGCGCGAGCCGCCGCCGGGCGGCCTCCGGC
>NZ_JBEZWL010000188.1:0-13152 GCF_040648015.1 Streptomyces sp. NPDC029216
TGGAACAGCTCCCACAACTCATCCGGCACCAGCCGCTCAACAATTCCCGCCACGATCGACAGCCTACACAGCACGCCAAATGAGATGACGTCTTACTGTGCTTGCCCGCGCGCTTTCGCGGAGAGGGCCTGCTGCTCGACGTGCCGTGCCGCGATGTACAGGCCCTCGCGGTTCAGGTGTCGCGAGTAGCTCGAGTCGAGGTAGAGCACGGGCACATCGCCGGCGGCCTTCAGAAGCGCAGGGTGCAGCAGGTGCTTGATAGGACCCGAGCCGCCGCCGTAGACGTAGACGACCTCGGTCGTCGCACCGGCCTGGGAGAGGACGTCGCCGAAGGAGGAGACGATCTCGTCGACCAGGTAGCCGGCCTCGTCCTCGACGAAGCCGGCGGCGCGCTGGTGACGATTCTTCACCAGCACAGACGGCTTCGCGTGGAGGAAGTCCGCCAGCTGCTTGCGTGAGGAGAACTGCAGCGTGGCGTCCGACTCACTCATGCGCTCCATGGCGTTCATCAGCGCGGTGCCGTAGCCCTCGTCGAGCGTGGCTGCCGCCTCGGGGTTGAACCGCCCATCGGTGAAGACCGGGAAGTTCACGGTGCCCTCACCGATGTCGACGCCGATGGTGTTCTGCACCGCCACCAGATCGGAGGCCGTGACCCCTTCCACGACGGAGGCGTCGCGAGTGCGCAGATCATCGAGAAGAGCCTGGGCCAGCGGTTCGCCCTTGTCGGTGATGGCGAACTGCGCGGAGGCACCCTCGGCCATCACCTGAACGTCGACGAACTGCAGGCGCACCGAGACCGGGGTGCTGAAGTTCTTGATCGTCACCAGGTGCACAGCGGGGTCGGAGCTGCCCAGCAGACCGATGAACTCGGCGGCGTAGGCGTGGCGGCGCGCGACGAACTCGGAGATCGGCAGCGCCAGGCCGGCGCGCACCTGCACGCGCAGCTCGTGACCGGGCAGCGCGCCGTTCTCGCGGACGTAGTCGCGCAGGGCCTTCGCGGCGAAGACACCCAGGACCAGGACCTTGCTCAGCTCCTGATCAGCCTTGGAGTGCTTGCCCAGTACCTCGAACTCGGTGAACTTCGAGCCGCGCACGCTCAGCGCTGCCCGGCCGAAGATTCGGCGGTCCGACGCCGCTACCAGGGTTGTGGTGAGTGAGCAGTCGATCTGGTTGTAGAAGTCGCCGGCCATCACGGAGGCCGCATCCGCGTCGGGGAGCGGCACCTTCGGCGAGGTGCGGGAAGTCGAGACGACTGCGCTGGGCAGATCGATCTCGTCGAAGATCTCCTGCTTCGTATTCTGGATGACGCCCTTGACGTAGCCGTTGCCGACGTCGATGCCGCCGGTGAGGGTGATGATGTCGTTGCTGTTGGCGCTCATGAATTCGGTCCCTCGGTGTCTGTGTCGTCTGCCTGGAAGATGAAATTCACCGCGCCACTCAGCGCCGAGTACTCGCCATGATTTCGTCAATGGAGGCCTGCTTCGGAGGCTCCGGGTTTGGGCCGGCGGCACTTACCGCAGGTTCCTCGACCGTCTCAACAGGTGTCGGAACCGGCTCGGGTCGGGCGACCGGCGCTGGTGCTGTCTTCTCGACGACGGCGTCGGCCTGGTCGGCGACCACGGGCTGTGGCCGAACAGGCATGGCGGCCGGACGGCGCTCGGTGACCGCCCCGTCGTCCTCGCGCTGCTCGGTGCTCTCCAGCGGCGGCCGGCCGCGACGCGGCAGCTGCTCGACGGGCTTGTAGTAGACGTCGACGTATCCGTCGCGCTGAATGGACTCCCGAATGAGCAGTCGCAGCGACTGCGAGATGTTCTCCTGCTGATCGAGCCACTCGATCACCGAGGTGTCGGCAGCGGGCACGGTCCAGCGGACCTTGCGAGGTTCACTCGGCCGATTCGCCATTGCACTCACCTCGCCCTGCCGCTCGCTCCTGCACTCCATCCGGTCGTTCGCGGGATGTCTCGAGCTCTGTCACATGGACTCAACACCCTTCATGGTTGCCCTCTTATTCGAATCGCTATGAGTCCACTCTAGTGTCCCTATTGAGCCCCATGCAAGTCCCACTCGATACGCGAGTCGTGCACTATTCGTGTCCTCAGTCGTCTCTGGCGGGGACATCGGTGAGACGCCGCAGTGCCCCTGCCGGAGGCGGCTGGGCGCAAGCCGGCGGCGCCACGCGCCTATGAGTCCCACGTGCAACGCAACAAGGGCTCCCACGGGACACCTGCGAGACACCTGACGTCAGGGCGTGTCAGGGCATGGTCTCGGGTATGCCGCACGGGGGCGTATCCAAGCTCCCACTGGTGTCCCGACTGTGCCTCCTGAGAGACCCCACCCGGCTCCCCGACGCAGATGTGTCTTCCGAGGGCACTGTGTGCGACACCGGGGCGGCACTGTTGGAGCGCGCGCGAGATGCCGCGCGGACACGCGCGGGACTCTGAAAGACCCAGCGGCAGCCATCGGTGTCTTGTACGTGTCCCAGTCGTGGCCCCTGCGCGTTCCGATAGCCCACTGCAGAGACGCGAAGGAAGCGCTGATTCACGGGGCATCGAGGCCTGACCCGCGCCCCTGCTGAAGCCATTCGGCGGGTACGTCGAGACAGTCATGGACCGCTGGCGGAGCGTGGCCGGCACAGCTGTCAGCGAGACACCGACACAGCGCTGGTGCAGCGGTCGGCACAGGGGCGTCATCGAGCCGACAAGGTTGCGCAGAGAGAGAAGGGTCGAAGGGGGGAGTAGGCCCCGACACCCAGCGAGCGTGCGAGGAACGACGTGCTTGCGCAGCATGGGCCGTGGGGTGGAAGAGGCTCCGGGGCATTGCTGCGGAGGCACCCCTTGGAGGAAGACGACAACGCACCCGCACCCCCCGAGCTGCTCGCTGTGCCCGATGGGCAGATGGTCGCAGCAGCCGGGGCTCTCTTCTTTTGATGCGTCCACGAGAGACCGCACCGGGCTCGCCGCGCAAGCGCGAAACGACACACGGCCCGGGGCCGGATCGTGTCGACAAGGTAGTGCCGAACGCCCGCCTCGGCCGCGGTGCGTGACGTGCCGGCACGCTGCCGCAGCAGCACCGGAGCAACGACCGGAGCACAGCAAATCCAGGTTGGTGCAGCTGGCGCAGCACGATGGTGCGAGGCCGACTACGCCGTCAGCAGCGAGCGATGAAGCCGAGCGTCATCCACAGCCGAAGCGACGGCGTCGCGAGAGGACGGATCCGCTCATAGGCGAGGGCTGTGCCGCCTACGGCGGCAAGGGGACGCACCGGAGCTGTGCCCCGTCGGGAGCAGACCCGTACCCCGCCTCGTTCGTGCCTCACGAGGACGGATCGGCACGGGGGTACGGCCGTATCCCGAACGACGAAACAGCAGTACCGCCAGAAGGCGTGATGACCAGGCGAAACAGCCTGCCCCGTACCCCCGCTGCACGAAAGGGGGGAGGGGTACGAGTCGAGAGGGTACGGACCGTTTCCCCTGATGTTCGAGGCTTCCGCCAGTGCTCCAGCCGTGGAACGGCGGGGACGGCGACAAGGAAGTGAAAGGGCATAAGGGAATCTGATAACACGTGTCCTGCGGACTCTCGCTCCGCTCGGCCTGTTCACTGCGCTCCGATGACGTGTCAGGCATGGCCGACGGGTTCCACCGGTCGCTTGGCTCGCCGCTCCGTCGGTCGCCGGCGCTCCCTCGGGCTATGCCCAGCCCAGCGCTTGGGAGGCGAACCCCAACACTGCCCGCCGCAGTTGTCGCAGACGTGTGGGCAGGGGCGAAGAGTGCGGCAGTGGATGGGCAGGCGCGCAGCGCCTGGCTCAGGCGAGAAGTGACGCTCCGGGCGGTGGTTCGCAGTGCGATCCGGCCGGGGTGGATCACTCCAGTGGGATCTTCCGGATCGTCAGCCGGAAGGGCCGCCGCGGGAGCTGGAGTGAACATCGAGGTCGCACGGACCCCACCGGGGCCCGCACTCGATGGTCGCCACTCCACCCGAGTCCACGAAGAGGCACACCACGACACAGCCCCAGCCTGAACTCGTCCTGATAGAGGAGCCCGCTGCGTGCCGAAGTTGTAGAAGTCGAACAGCGAAGCCGTCGCCGAGGATGCGCTCCGGCGAAGTCGGGGACGTCGACGACGTCGACTTCACTGACGACGAGAACAGCACGGTCGTCACCCTGAACATCCCCCGCAGCGGTGACGGGATGTACATCGTCCACCTCATGCCGATGTGTGGTGACGATCGGATCCGCGTCGAGCTCCAGCGGGAGAAGGACCTGGCCGTGATCGGGTCCAGTACCGGCCGGCCGGAATGGGGCAGCAGTACGCAGGCCGCCGCGCCTGCCCAGACGCCAGGACCGCAGCTCTCGACTCCAGCTGTGGAGACCGTCGAGTCACAAGGAGAGGAGACTCGAACGATTGCTGAAATGATTCCAGAATCGTTCTCGCACGTCGTCCTGGTCACCGGTTCCCGCAGCTGGAACGACGCGAAGAGCATGCGTGAGACGTTCGACGACGCCTGGCGCGGCTGGGGGCCCAAGAACGTCACCCGGCCGGTGCTTCTTTCGGGGCACTGTCCCAAGGGGGCTGACGCCATGGGCTGAACTGATGTGACGGGACGCAGGCTTCGAGATCATCGTCTTTCCCGCGGAGTGGTCGGCCCACAGGGGAGCAGCCGGACTCCAGCGGAACCTGGAGGTGGTCGACGCCGCCCAGGTCTTCCGCGAGGCCGGGACTCAGGTGCTGTGCACGGCCTTCCTCGACCTCTGCCGGAAGCCCGGATGCCCGAAGCGACGCCAGGAGCAGCTCATGCCGGATACACCGGGGCACTTCTCGCACGGCACCATCCACTGCAGGGCTCGAGCGGGACTGCGGGGATCAAGACGACCAATGCGATCCATCTGGTCTGAAGACGCGCGATGGGCCCTGCAGTGTGCTGCAGGGCCCATCGGGGGTGAATGACAGAAATCGGCCAGGAGGCGAACATCAGGCTCGGTGCTAGTTGCTCCGATCGATGCCGTGAGCCTCGTCGTAGGCCTTCATGACCTTCTTCGGGATGCGCCCCCGATCCGCGAACTCGTAGCCCTGCTCCTTGGCCCACTCGCGGATCTTGTCTCGCTCCTCGGCAGTCGTCTCAGGTACGACTCGCTTCTTGGGCGCAGGCTTCCCGGCTTTCCGGCTGACCTCCAGGTACGACTTCAGTGCAGCCTCAAGGCCCTTCTTCTCCTCAACTGTGAGATCGACTTCGTACCAGGTGTCTCCCAGGCCGAAGGTCACGGTAGCCGCATCCGGCTTACCGCTGAGATCTGACTCAACAATGCTTCGAATAGCCATACCGGCGAGAGTAGCCGATGCGCAAGGACTTTGGAAAGCCTGTCGGAGTCATTCGATATAAGTGCGCCATTTGGAACCCGAATGAGACTCAAAGATGCTGGTGAATTGACAGAAGGAGTGACTGTTACTGCTAGAATCGCAGCAACATTGAAAGGCGTCTCTCATACCTCGTTCTCCATCGACCAGCGACCCCGACCGAGAGGGCCTCCACCGTGTCCGCGCTTCATGCCGTCGACGACCACTCGCCCACCGACGAGGGCATCGACCTCCTCACACCGCTGTGTCAGCGCACAGGACGGTCGGATCAGTACCTGAAGGAGATCGAGTCGACATGGACGGCATCTCCTTTGGCGTCCTCGGCTACGCAGGCCTGTCCGAGCCCGGCTTCGACGCCCACGTCCTCTCCCAGGTGATCGAGGCATACACCCGCGTGCACCGGCCCGAGAAGCTTTGGGAGATCCGCCTGCTGCGTCCGTTCGCCGGGCTCGGCACCGTCTCCGACGTCATGCCCGTGCTGTACGAGAACCGCCGGCTGGTGGCCGATGCGATCTTGGTTGCCCGCCTGCTGCGCGTCGCCGCGCCGAAGACCATCCCCAATCCCTGGGGCGGGCGCGACGCCGACCCCGATGCCATCGACATCGAGCAGTCGATACTGATGCAGCTGCTGCGCACCGAGCCGCATCACCCGGTCTTCCTCCGGGTCTTCGACGGCTTCGCGATCGTGCTGAAGACCTTCGCCCAGGTGGGCAGGATCCGAGACGTCGAAGACCGCGACGACGGCTTCTTCGGCTTCTACGTCGCCCCGGCGATGAACAGCCCGCGCCGCACGGGGTCCGCGCTTGAGCCGTGCTACGCGGTGTTCACCGCCGGGCTGCCGGCCAACCGGATGGTGGGGGATCAACGACCACCCGGTCGTCGTCAACCGGCCCGCCGGCCCGCCGGCCCCGACGATTTCGACGGTGGTTCCGGCCGGGCGCCGAGGTGGTTCGACATCACCACCAGCCTGGAGCAGCACGACGGTCTCAGCGCCATCGGACACCGGCGAGCCTGCGTCGTTCGCGTCGCAAAGGCCGAGAAGCCAGGCGACCTGGTCGCCGTGCTGCAGGAGACCGCCCAGGTTGCCCTGCTCGCCGTCCGCACCGATGGCCCGAAGGGCGATCTCGTGCTCGGCCCGGACGCCGACTGCGACGCCGGCCTTGAAGATCTGCGGCGGCTGTTCGAGCCGGTGCGCCGGACCGAGGGCCTCAAGCCCTTCGGGCACGGCTTCGCCACGCCGGTCGTCGAGATCGAAACAGATCACCACGGGTGCTTGAGCCCCGTAGAGGAGGAGACCATGACGACGCCACCGACCACTTCGCGTCTGCTCGGCATCGGGTGGTGCGCCCTCGTGCCGTTCGCCGTCGTCGCGGTCTACCTCGGTCTGGGCACCGTCGCAGTCCGCCTCATCGGAGAGCCGATCGTCGCGACCTGCGTCCTGGGCATGCTTGTTGTCATCCTGGTCGGCTCAGTGAGGATCCAGCGGCCCCAGTGGCTCGCGCATGCGCCGGCCCCGCGGCCGCGCATGGAAATTCCGCGCTTCGGGTGGACCGCCGTCGGCTGCGCGGTTCTGGCATTCCTCGCCGGGCAGTCGATGGCCTTGTGGATCTACGCCACGACCGGGTCCACAGGCTTTGACGCGTCGAACCAGACGAGGCACGCGGCTGGAGTGCTGACGACCCTGCTGCTCGCCATGGTCGCGGCTCCTGCGGGGGAGGAGGCCCTGTTCCGAGGGCTGGTCTACCCCTTGCTGCGCAAGCGGGTGAGCATCCTCGCTTCCACGCTGGTCACCGCCGTGGTGTTCGGCCTGCTGCACGGCAACGCCGTGCAGTTCGCCTCGACCCTGCCATTGGCGGTGCTTCTGGCCCTGATCTACGAACACACGCGCGTGCTGTGGCCCTGCGTGCTCCTGCACCTGGGCTTCAACCTCGCTGCCGCCCTCGTCCCAGCACAGGTGTTCGTCGCTCTGGCGAACCCCGTCTCCGCGGCGCTCCTGTACCTGGCTTTCGCCGGCTGTGCCTTTGGGCTTTACCGGCGGGTCGCCGGCTTGACTGCGCCAAGCGCAGGCCCGGCCTCGGGAAGCGAGTCCGCGATGCAGTGAGCGAGGTACTCACCTCTTCTGAAAACGATGTTGCCAAGGTGCTGACGTCCATGCCGGGGATCGGCGTCAGGACCGAAGCACGGATGCTCATCGACGTCGGCGACGGATCCGGCTCCCCGTCTGCCGCCGACGCCGGCCTGGCCCCGCGACCCGCAGCTCAGGCTCGTCAATCCGTGGCGAACAGCCCTCCCGACGCCGAAACAAGCAGCTTAAACGGGTCTTCTCGCCAGACGCCGAGCCGACGTCCTCTTCGCGATGCTCCGAGACGGCACCTTGTACGAACCCCAACCCGCCCCATCAGCTTGACCAAACTCATAGGGGCACCCCGTTGTGTTTTCGCAGTCCTGCAACGGGGGCCGCCAGCCTCCAGGCCCAGTATGACTGTGTCCCCTCTGTCGACGGCATGACCTGGGGCGCGGTGTCGCCGGGTCCGAGGGGTGCCGTCGGAGACGCTGATGAGAGACCCGGCCACCGCCCGGTCCGGCGTAATGCCGGGCGGTTCGCGGGCGGCAGGTCTGCACAACGTGGATGCGCGAGCACGGTGCCACCGCCGAGGCCGGCACGGTCAACACTCGCGGAAGGGTGCGATGTCAGACATCGAAGGCATAGGCGTCTTCCTCGGGATGGACGTCTGGCCGGACGGCCCACCACGGCCACGGGCTCACCCGGCCGGGAAGAAGGTCTTCGAGAAGCCGATGCCCAACAGCGAACCGAAGCTGCGGGCCGTCTCGACAAGCTCAAGGCCAAGTTCGGCACCGTGCTGGTGATCGCGGACCAGCCCGCCTCGATCGGTGCCCTGCCACTGACCATCGCCCGCCACGCCGGCTGCGAAGTCGCCTACCTGCCCGGACTCGCCATGCGGCGGATCGCCGACCTCAACCCGGGCGAGGCGAAAACCGATGCGAAGGGCGCGGCAGTGATCGCGGATGCGGCCCGGACAATGCCGCACATCCTGCGCCAAGGCCGGCCGCCGCAGACTCGTCGAGCTGATCCGGCCCAAGGCCCCCGCGCATGGCCACCCGGCTGATCGAGGACGTCTTCGACGCCCTCGACGAACAGACCGTAGTGGTCCCGGGAACGGGCACCCTCGGCGTGGTCATCCCCTCGCCGGCCTGCTCGCTTGCCGCGGTCCACGAACAGCGCCGGGCACTGGAAGCCCAGATCGGCACCCGGCTGGAGGCCCACCCTCTTCACCCGGTCCTGACATCGATGCCCGGAGTCGGAGTCAGGACCGCCGCCGTCGTGTGCAGCCCTCCCGAACGGCGAGCCGCGCTCTCGCTCGACGCCAGCGCCCAGGAGCTCGTGTTCATCGGCGGCCCGCTACCCGTCCTGGCCCTGCACACCCTGACCGGCACCACCGTCGTGCTCATCGCCACAGCGGCGATCGTGTTCGCCGGGTGCGCGCTGTTCCTCACCGCACCGCCGCCCCGCCCGTGGAAGCCGTCCTGCACCCGCACGCACTGGCTCGGCCCGCTCCGTACCCCCGGCCGGCGCGCCCTGGCGGCAGCCCTGTTCGGGGCGGGCATAACCCTGGGAGCACTCAACGTCGTCGCCCTCGCCGCAGCCGAACGTCACCACGCCGAGTACCTCTCGACGATGATGCCCGCGGTGCTCGCCGTCGGCAGCCCGATCGGCGGCTTCCTCTACGTGACGCCGCACCTGGCCCGGCTCGCCGACGCGTCAACTCCGCGCGATCGGTTGCGGCTTTGCGGTCGGCTCCCTGCCGACGCTTGCCGACCCCGCCCCTGCCCTGGCCATCACGGCCGCCGTACTGCCCGGCCTCTTCCCCGCGCCACTGCTGGTGACCGGCTTCCACACGCTGGACTTCCTCGTCCCCCGCCTGCTCTCGCTGAGGCGTCGGCCTGGCTCATCGCCTCTCCGGGCCTGGGACAGGCCGCTGGGATCGCACTCGCGGGGCTCGTGCAGGCGGCCACTGCTCCCGCGGCAGCCGTCGGCGGGGCCGCAGCCGGGTTCGTCGTGCTCCGGGCCACACGCCGCCACTTCATCCCTGCTGCCGACTGTCCTCCGGTGGCGTCTGCTCAACCCGAACGTACGCTAAAATCAGTTGACTTGACGGGATTCTTGCGCGCAGGGATATCGTGCGAACTCTCATCAAGTGGGCTAGATGATCAACACCTTTGGTTGACCTGGCCATACTGTTCTGTTCCGCAACGGGGGTAAGGCCAGCACATGCGGTGGAAAGCTCGCCGCGTCGGCAAGGGGTATACGGTCAGCCGCCGTGCCGTACGCAGAGCGTCCGGGAACATCGTTGAGAGAACCAAGCGCAGGGCGCGGCCGTTTGACAACATCTTCCGCCCGCGCAGTGTCCGTGGATCACGCCCAGTCCACCGCATTGCCACCCGGGCGTTCACGGGCGCCGTCATCGCGTTGGCCTTCACGTTCACCGTTGCGTTCGAGATTGTCGCTGAAATCCCGTACTTCATGGAACCGCACGCCGGCGTCTTGGGTCTACCGATAGGCATGGGCCTGTTCTGTCTCTGCACCGCTGCCGTCGCGGTCTGCGCGGCGGAGCGGGGCGGCGCGGTCAAGCCGACAACCGGGCGGGCGGTGAAGGCCGTGGCCATGGTGCTGGACGTCGTCCACGACGTGCTGCACATGGTCACCACGCGTCGTCGGGCTGGGCAGCGAGGCGAGGGTTCACTGCATACGCGGAAAGTGTGACGACTACTGGCTCAGCCTGCCGAACGCATGACTGAGCGCGGGGTGGGTGGAGCCCCGCAAGCAAACGGGGCAGGGGCGAGGGGGACGGGGCGATGAGGTGGGCTGCTCGACGGAAGACCGCCCGGAGCGGGGAGAGTGGCGGGTTGCGTGCAGAACCAGGCGGTACAACGCCGATGCACCTCGCTAGAGCAGTCATGCAGTGGCGCAGGGACCCTTCGCGACGCGCCCTCTTGAAGGAATGCGAGAAGCTGCTTGCCGATCTGCCTGTGCCCACTCCCTTCAGTGTCGAGGCGCTGGTCCGGAACATGGAGCACGCACTGAAGCGTCAGATTCGGCTGGTGCCTTTTGACGACCCGGATGGAGGGCTGGGCACAGCCTGCGGCCTTCGAGTCAGGACGCCGGAGTTCACGGTCGTGCTCTACCGGCGCCGATCCAGCCGGAACCAGACCGAGCACATCATCCTTCATGAGCTGGCGCACGAGTGGCTGGACCACGGGAGCACCCTGAACGATGAAGAGGTCGAGCGATACGTCCCTGAGCACATCCGGGAGGAAGTCCTTCGTCGATTCCCGTTGGCTCTGGTCCAAGGCCGCGTGAACTACGACAGCCCGGAGGAGCAGCAGGCCGAGTTGTCGGCGTCCCTGATCAAGAGGTTGGCCCGCCGCCAGCCGTTGGCCGGCGACGACATGGTCAGCCTCTTGGAGTCCTCGCTCTCCCACCCGGTCGCTCCGCCGCGGCGTGGCTCCAAGAACGAATAACGGACGGCATGCTCGACTTCTTCAGGTACCTGACCGCGGCAGTGATGACCCTCATAGCCGTCTGGCGATTCCCGGCCGTCCGGTACGGTGACGCGCACCGCCGAGCCCTCTGGGGCGGCTACGCCGGATTCTCCGTGGCCTTGTGGCTCTACACACCAGCAGCGATGCAGGCCGTGGACCGCATCCCCGTGATCGATCTGAGCGCCCTCCTGAGGCACTTCGCCAGCACCGCTGCCATCATCGCGTCCCTGACGTACGTTGCGACCAGCTACGGCAAGAGCTCCGAGGCCGTGGTGCCCCGACACGTCACGGTGTCGCGCTGGATCGCCCGTGCCTCCTACCCGGTCGGCGCAATCGGCGTGACCCTGCTCACCATTCTCTTTTTTACCGTTGTGGACCGCCAGCGGCAAAGTAAAGACTTTCTCAGTGATCATGCAGGGGAATTAGGCGCCGCTGCGTATATGAGCGTCTTCTACTTCTTCCCGCTCGTCACAACCGCCGTCTGCGGCTACCAGTGGTCGCGGGGGGCGCGAGAAGCCGAGACGATCAGTATGCGAATCGGTCTCAGGCTCATGGGAATCTCGATGTGGATGGGGCTCCTCCACACGACGGCCCGAATCGTCATCGTGTGGACGGCGGTATTTTTCCCGCTGAGTCATTCCACAATGGAGATGCTCATTGATCTCACGGCGATGTGGATGAACCTGCTCTTCCTGATCGTGGCCGTAGGCGCGAGCATCCCCACCACCAGCGTCGTGGCTGCTCGCTGGAAGACATGGAAGACCCTCTACCGGCTTCACCCGCTCTGGTTCGACCTGGTGAAGGCTTTCCCCGGAACGAGTCTCTACCCGCCCGGGTCGCGCCTGGCCGAGCTGATCCACATGCGGGTCCCCAGCGATGTCCGCCTGGACCGATGGACCCAGGACATCGCTGATGTCTGCGAGAAGCTCCGGTACTACGCCCCGGAGCTGCTCCTGTGGGCTGCCGAGGAGGCAGCCGCGTCGCACCCCGACCCCGAGCCGGGCGCCGAGGCGTACTGGATCGCCGCTGCGCTCCGTGCCGCTGCCTCCACGAAGGCCAGCCAGTACGCGACAGCCCCGCTCCAGGAGAAACCTTTCGTCGACACGAACAGCGAGGCAGCTTGGCTCGTGCGAGTGAGCAAGGCTTACGCGGTCATCACCCCGGGCGATGCTCAAGAGCTTCTGCAGCAGTCTGCGGAGCTGAGTCTTGAACCGGACGCGTGAAACGTTGCAGCCCGAAAATGCCATTCGAGTTTCAAGTACTGCTCCTTAGGGGCTGAAGAAGTCGACTCAATTGGGAGGTCGTGTGAAATAGAAGACAGCCCTCCGGTACTATTGCCGCCCTTCGGATTCAGGCGGGGTCGCCAGCCCCAAAGAGGCGGCTGGTACCGTGGGCCAGACAGTGGGTGGCATCGTTTTCCGCCCTGTAAATACCGCCGACCCTGGAAAGCGAAGCGCAGGCGCTGTCGCCGCCACGCGCATGCCGGGGCCGGAACGCTGTCCGGTACGGGCGGCGCCCAGATTCTCAGCACTGGAGTTCCTGCATGTCTCAGCGCACCGGCCTCGTTCTCGACTTCGGAGGCGTGCTCACCACACCGCTCCTGCCCGTGGTGCTCGCCTTCGAGCAGCGTGAAGGGCTTCCCCAGGGTGCATGCATCTCGGCCCTGTACCAGGACGACGAGGGCGTCCGGATCACCGGCGACCTCGAGCGGGGAGCGGTCAGCCAGACCGAGTGGAACGAGATTGCCGGCAAGAAGCTGGGCGTCTCTCCCGACAACTTGATGGGCAGGATCTTCGGAGGCCTGCGTCCGGAGCCGCTGCTGATCAACGCGGCCGCCGCGGCGCGGCGAGCGGGCATCAAGGTGGGCATCCTGTCCAACTCGGTGGGCCTCGCGCCCTGGGACCTCTACGACGGCTACGACCTCGACAAGCTGTACGACGTCGTGGTGATCTCCGAGCACCACCAGCTGCGCAAGCCCGACCCCGAGCTCTTCGAGATCACGCTCAAGCTCATGGAGATGCCTGCCGAGCAGTGCGTCTTCGTGGACGACACCGAGGCGTACGTCCAGGCGGCGGAGCAGCTCGGTTTCGCGGGGGTGCACAACAAGGACCCCAAGCAGACGGTGGCCGACCTGTCGAACCTGCTGGGCGTGGACCTCACCGCCGCGCCGTAGCCGGCCCCCGGGCAGGCGCCTGGTCCAGCCGTCCCCGGCCGTTGGCCACCTCGCTGCGAGGTGGCCA
>NZ_JBEZWL010000189.1:0-13129 GCF_040648015.1 Streptomyces sp. NPDC029216
TACTGGGCGTACTCGGTCTTGCGCCCGGTGCGGCGAGAGTGCGTGCCTGGGGGCACCTCCCAGCGGTAGCTGGGGGAGCGTCGCGGGGCAGACGGGACTTTGACGACAGACCCTAGGCCTGCTCGGCCTCGGTGAGTTCGGCGATCAGGGCGTTGCGTCCCGCCAGCATCTCCGTGAGGATCCTGCGCGCCGCGCGCAGGAGTTCGGCGACGTCCCCGCCGGCGAGGGCGTAGGTGACGGTCGCTCCCTCCCGGGTCGAGACCACGATGCCCGAGCGGCGCAGGACGCCCAGTTGCTGGGACAGGTTCGACGCTTCGACGCCGATCTCGGCCAGCAGGTCCCGTACGGGCATCGGTCCGTCCTGGAGCAGTTCCAGCACGCGGATGCGGACCGGGTGGCCGAGCATGCGGAAGAACTCGGCCTTGGCCTGGTACAGCGGGACCTGCATTCCCACGTCGCTCCTGTTCTTCCTCGGACTTGGACTCGGACTCGGACTCGGGTTCGGATGGGGGTCTTGCCGCCACCCGCCCCATCGTCGCGCCCCACCGGCCCACGCGCACCCGAAGTTGACCGGTTTCATATGTGCCGAGTTGAAGACTTCTTCAACTCATGGGCACGCGTGGGCCCGGCGGAACGCCGCGACTAGACCTCCAGATCCGTCTCGATGCGGCGGAGCTGGTGGCGGGCCATGGCCAGGTTGGACCTGGACCGGTCCAGCACGAGGTAGAGGAACAGGCCGCCGCCTGAGCGGCCGCGCCGGATCTGGATCAGGTGGTACTGGTTGCCGAGCGTGATCAGCACGTCCTCGATCTCGTCCTGGAGGCCGAGCATCTCCATCGTGCGGACCTTGGCCCGGATGACGTCGGTGTTCCCGGCTGCGGCCACGGCGAGGTCCAGGTCCTTGCCGCCGCCGAGCGTGCCCAGGGCCATCCCGCTGGTGTAGTCCACCAGGGCCACTCCGAGGGCCCCTTCGATCGAGGTCATCGCTTCCTTCAGCGATACTTCCACGTTCGCCATGGTCGTTCCTCCACTCGTGTCCCGTGCCTGGCACGGCACGGATCTTCCCTACCGGGACGCTACCGATCGCCCGGCTCCGTACGGGCCGATCCCGGCAATTGGCTCGATCTCGCCCCTGTCACACGGCGGGCTCCCGCAGTCGGGCGGCGGCCGTGCGCCAGGCCTCGGTGACGGCGGCGTGCGCCTGGAGCGTGCGGGCGTCGGCCTCCCCGGTCAGTTCGAGGCCCTGCCCCACGTGGACGTGCAGGTCCGGCCGCCGCAGCGGGGCCGTGACGAGGCCGGCGACCTGCTTGACGGCGCTGCCGGAGGTGATCCGGCGGGCCCCGGCCTGGCCGACCGGGACGACCGGCGCCCCGGTGCGCGCGACGAGCCGGGCGAGCCCGCTGCGGAAGGCCAGGGGCGCGGCTTCGCCGGCGTCGCGGCGGGAGGGGATCCCGCCCTCGGCGTACATCAGCACGGAGCGTCCCGATGCCAGCGCCGACGCGGCGTGGTCCAGCGCCTCGGCGGCCCGCCGGTGCCCCCGGTGCACCGGGATGTGGCCCTCGCGGGCGAGCCGGCGCCCCAGCCAGGGGATGCGCCACAGCCCGGCGGTGGCCATGACGACCGGCTCGACTCCGCAGCGCCGCAGGGCGGCGAGGACGACGACGGGATCGGCGAGTGAGGTGTGGTTGGCGACGATGAGGCTGCCGGGCCGGATCCCGGCACCGGGCGCGCCGGTGGTGACCGACAGGCGTCCGAGGGCGGGCACCAGGAGGTGGGCGAGGCGACTGATCATGGATTCTTCCCGTTCGGCACGCGACGAGGGCTGCGGCCACAGCCGCTCCAAGGATCTCGGCCCCGCGGCCGCCGCGCCTGAGTCGTCCTACTCAGACGTCGTCGGCGTCCTGCTGTCCCCGCGCCCGTTTGGCGACGACCGCGGCCGCCGCGACCGCGCTCGCGGTGAAGGCCAGGACGAGGGTCCACCGCTGGTCGAAGGTGTGGCCGGTGGCGTGGTCGAGGGAGTAACGGCCCGCACCGGCGAGGCCGATGGCGGCCGCGGTGAACCCGAGGAACGCCGGGTACTCGAATCCGCCGGACTGGGCGAAGAACCCGGCCGGGGCGTGGACGGACACCGCGCCCGCCATCGCACCCGCCGCCGCGGCCCCCGCGACCGGGGTGGCCAGCCCCAGCACGAGCAGGGCCCCGCCCCCGGTCTCACCGAGTCCCGCGGCCATGGCGCTGGGCCGGCCCGGGGTGAAGCCCATGTGCTCCATCGCGGCCGCGGTCTTGTCCAGCCCGCCGCCCCCGAACCAGCCGAACAGCTTCTGCGTGCCGTGCGCCATGAGCACGGCCCCGGTTCCGGCACGGAGCGCCAGCAGTGCGAGGTCACGTCGGTTGATGCGGCTCATCGAGGTCTCCCTGGGGGCGACGGGGGTGGGTGCCGGGGACATCCGTATCCCGTCGGGGCGGTGACGCCCCCGCACCGGGGCGTACGTCCGCCGATCGGGCGAGCGGCGACGGCCTCCGAAATTTCGTGATCACGTCACCGGTCGGTGACAGCGGCGTCCTGGAACGAAGACGCGGGGACCCCCCGGCCTCACAGCGCCCTCATAGTGATCGGACCAGGGCCGAGGGCACGCGTAGCACCCGCTCCGGCCTCGACCACCGCACACCAAGGGGCTCTTCCATGTCCGGCAACCGTCGCAAGGCCTTCCTCGTCTCCGCAGCCCTCGTCGGCGGCGCCCTGCTGTTGACGGCCTGTCAGGACTCGGACACGGCGGCGGACACGGGCGCCCCGCAGGGCCCTTCCTCCGCCGCTCCGGCCGGCAAGACGGGCACCCTGGCCACGCCGTCGACGACGGGCGGCAGCCAGGGCGACGGCAAGGGAGCCGCGGGCGGGGCCGGCTCCGGCGCGGACACCGGCAACGGGGAGCGGAAGCCGGTCGAACAGACCTGCGGGGCCAATGACATCGCCTGGAGCACGAAGTCCGAGAGCCAGGGCGGCGGCTACATCCTGATCACCGCGAAGGCGAAGCCCGGGATCACCTGCTACCTGCCCGCCGCGCTGCCAACCGTGGCGTTCGGCTCCGACGGCACCGAGGCCGGCCCCGCGGAGCAGGCCGTCGGCAAGCAGATCAAGCTGAGCGGGAGCACCGCCGCCTACGCCGGGGTGAACCCGAAGACCACCAAGGAGAACGGCGGCAAGGAACTGGACAGCATCATCGTCGCCGTCGGCAACACCGACCCCGACCCGGTCTCCCTGCCGGTCGGCACCATCACGGTCGACCGCCCGGTCGTCACCAACTGGCACACCTCCCCGAAGGACGCCGTCCCCGTCAAGTGACCGAACCGGCACTCCGTCGGAAGTCCGGGGCCGGCGCCCCTTACAACCTTGGGAGCGATTGAGTTCGGGGCGTGCCGGCCTGGCGGGTTGGCTGGTGGGTGATCAGCAGGCGGCCTGCCGGGCGGAGCGGTCAGAGACCAGGGTGGCGATCGCGAGGTGGGTCTCGGCGTAGGTCTCGCGGCGGCCGGTGAACCGCTGCAGGGGCCGCCACTGCTTGTACTCGGCATTGGTGTGCTCCAAGCAGATCCGCGCGGAGGACTGGCGGCGTCTCTGCTCGCGCCAGGCGTGGTGCTCGCCCAGCGGCGCGTCGTCCTTTGGTTTCTTCGGCGGGGCGCTGACCTGGCCGGGGAACTCGTTGGCCAGGCCCCGGTAGCCCTCGTCGACCTCGGCCTTGACCTTGGGGTGCCGGTGGAACTGCTCGGCGATGCCCTCGGTGCGCACGGCGGTCTGGTCGTGCATGCGGCCCGGCCGGACCACACCGCTGAACAGGGTGCGACCCTGCGGGTCACTGAAGGTGGTGGTCTTGATGGTGTTCTGCTTCTTCTTGCCGGAGACGAACGCCTTGCGGCAGGGGCGGTGGGCGCGGGGGCGGCGGACCTGCACTTCGGTGCCGTCGATGCGCAGGTCAACGCCCTCCGCGCCGGCGTAGGCGAACAGGTCCTCCAGCGTGCGCAGCCGCACCCCGGCCGGTCCGGGACGGCGAAGCCGCGGGCCGCCAGCAGTGGGCGGACCTCGCGGATGGCTCCGGAGACGGTGGATCGGTCCACTGCGTACAACTCGGCCAGAGCGGCGTGCGGGATCCCAAGCCGCAGGTGGACCAGCGTGACCAGGAGCCGGTCGACGAAGACCAGGCGCTGCTTGGGCCCGGCGCCGACCGCCCGCCTCCGGTCTCCGCCACGCCGCTCGTGTAGCGCCGACTCCCGCGCGGCCTGCCACCGGGGCGCGAGTTCTTTGAGTAACTCGCCGAAGTGTGCGCGCGGGACCCCGGACAGGGCGGGATGGGAACAGGCCGCACGGGCCCAGGTAAACCTCACAACTCACCCAACCCATACGGCCGTTCTCATGTCACGGGCCAGTGCCACAGCACTCTTGATCGTGTACTAAGTGGAGCCTAAGCTCCTGTGCCCATGGAGATGAGGGAACCGGACCGCGGGCGGCGGCCATGGCGCGACGGGCTGGTCAGGCGTCGTACCGCCGGGGCTCTGCTGTCCGGGGCCGCGGGGCTGGTCGTTCTAGGCACAGTGTTCGTCCTACTGCCCGGTGTGGTGGTCGACCACGATCTCGCCGGGGCGAGCGTCGCCGCACAGGATCGACTGAAGGCGGTGAATGATGTCCGTACGACGCTTCTGCAGGTGGTCGGCGGCCTGGTCGTGCTCTTTGGCGCGTATGCCACCTGGCGGCAACTGCGCGTGAGTCAGGACGGTTTGCGCGCCACCCAGGAGGGCTACGTCACCGACCGATTCAGCCGGGCCGTCGACCAGCTCGGCAGCGACAAGCTGGATGTGCGCATCGGCGGATTGCACGCGCTGTGGCGGATCGCGGAGCAGTCCGCCCGCGACCGGGAGGCCATCATCTCCATCCAGGCCGCGTATCTGCGTACGCACCTGCCCTGGCCACCCGCCGGGCCGGAGTCACCGGCGGCAGACGTGCCCATCAACGACATCGCACCCCTGGAGACTCGCGCCGCCGACGCCCAGGTGGCGCTGACCGCGCTCGGCGTGCTGTGCCAGCACCGGGAGCAGTCCTGGGTCAATCTCAGCATCACCGACTTGCGCCGGGCCGACTGCGACGGACTCTGGTTCCCCGAGGTCAACTTCGACCGCACTTGCCTGGAGGCCGCGGGCCTGTACCACGCCAATCTGACCCAGGCGTCCCTGGTCTCGGTCAACCTGCGGCACGCCGACCTCACGACTGCGATTCTCCGGCGGGCTCGCTGCATTCTGGCCGACCTACGGGGCGCGAAGCTGGTCGAAACCGACTTGCGTGACGCCGACTTCACTGAGACCGACCTGCGCGAGGCGAACCTGCGCAAGGCCGTCGCCCACGGCGCGGTCTTCCAACGCGCCGATCTCCGCATGGCCGACTTGCGCGGCACCGACTTGAGCACCGCCAACCTTGTCGAAGCGCGCCTGACCGGCGCCGTGGCCAGCGAGCACACCCGCTGGCCCGCCGACTTCGACCACACGGCCGCCGGAGTCGTCGACACCGATGACCCCGGCCCTGAGCCCTCGCCCCTACTCCAGCCCCCGGGGATGACGTGGCAGGCGGCGCCGCTGCGGTCCACTCCCTGACCAAGACGCGCCGGTCAAGACAGCAGCGACCGCGATCCGCCGGACGGCACCACTCCTCCTCAGCGGCGTCCTGATCGCGCAGGGGCCCAGACCGCCAGGCAGATCCGGAGCTGGTATCGCTCCCAAGGTCGTTAGTCGGGCGGCTCCGGTACCGGGGGGTGAGTGGGCTCCGGCGGGTGGGCTGGGGGTGGCGGGGGTTCGGGGGCGGGTTCGGGTGGGTGGGGGTCGCGGGGCACCGGTTCGGGGCCGCGGGGTTCGGGAGCCGGGCTGGCCGGGGTGCGTTCACGGCCCGGGGCTCCTTCGGGGGTGGGGTTCATGGTGGTTCTCCTCGGCAGGTGGGTCTGCCCTCGGGGTGAGCCGGTGCGGCGGGTACGTCTCAGGTCCGGTCGCGGGTCTCGTCGACCACCGGCAGAGCGGCGGTGCGGCGGCGGCGCAGGACGCTGCTGTAGACGCCGAGTCCCAGCAGTCCCGCGGCCATCATGATCAGGCCCACCACGTCCAGGTTGACGCTGTCCATATGCCAGTCGCTCGCGAAGGTGAGGATGGCCCCCACCACGATCAGGGTGATGCAACCGCCTATGCCGGCCATGGATGGTGCCTCCTCATCGGACGCGCTGGTCTGTGACCGCGCGGTTACCCGGACTCCCGCGGGTGAAACGGCGCCACCCCGGCGGCGGCCGGACGCATGGCGCGGGCCGCAGCGGGCAGGGGCGGCTGGGACGGGGCCATCACGGAAGGGGTGGGTCATGGCGGCACCAACCGCCGGCGGAGCCCGGGCACGCGAAGCTCACGCGGCCGTGGTCGCGGCCGCCCGGTGCGGACTGGCCACGCGCGGGGTGCTGTACGTACTGGTGGGCCTGCTCGCCCTGCGGATCGCGTTCGGGCGCACGGAGGAGGCGGCCGACCGCACCGGGGCGCTCACCCTGCTCGCCGGCCAGCCTGTCGGGCGGGTGCTCGTGTGGGCCGTCGGCATCGGGCTCGTGGCGATGGCGCTGTGGCGGCTCTCCGAGGCCGTCTTCGGCGCCGCCGGACCCGACGGGCACAAGCCCACGAAGCGCGTCGCGGCGGCCGCCCGCACCCTCTTCTACGCGGTGGTGGCCTTCTCCGCGCTGTCCTTCGCCGCCGGCCGGGGCGGCGGGCGCTCCAGCGACGAGCAGTCGCGGGACGTGACGGCCAAGGTGCTGGGGGTTCCGGCGGGCGAGTGGCTCGTGGGGGCGGCGGGGATCGGCGTCGCCATCGGCGGGATCGTCATCGCCGTGGGGGCGGTCCGGCTCACCTTCCGCGATCAGCTGGACACCGTCCGCCTGCCCGAGAGGGCCCGCCGGGCCGTGGACGTGCTCGGCGTGGTGGGCGGCGTCGCGCGCGGAGCCGTGTTCACGGCCGCCGGCGCCTTCCTCGTCTACGCGGCCGTGTCCTACGACCCGCAGAAGGCCAAGGGCGTCGACGACACCCTCCGCGCCTTCGCCCGGACCCCGGCCGGCCCCTGGCTGCTGGTCGCCGTCGCGGCGGGGCTGCTGCTGTTCGGCGTGTTCTCCTGGGCCCTGGCCGCCTGGCCCCGCGTCCGGGGCACCCGCCAGTAGGAGCGGCCGCCCGTGACCGGCGTGCGGTCAGCGGACTCGCTCAGCGGTGAACGGGCGTGGCTCGTCAGGGCCACGACCCCCGGCCCCGGCGCGCGCCCCGGGCGGCGTCCACCGTGCTGCGCGTGGCGCCCGTAGCGATGGCGTCCGCGACCGCCGAGGCGGGCAGCGCCACGACGCGGTAGGCCTTCCTCGCCTCCCGGGCCACCGGGTCGGCGATGCTGTCGGCGAGTTCGGACTCGGTGACGCCCGGGGACACGAGGATGACCCGGACGGCGCCGTCGGACTCCTGGCGCAGGCCTTCCGAGACGGCGCGGACGGCGAACTTGGTGACACCTCGTAGGCGCCCACGGAGGCGATGTTGCCGCGCGGCCGGGCTCGCACCGCAGTGTGCGCGCCTGGGCGCGCTGGTGGAGGAACTGCTCGGGGCGAGCGGTGAGTTCGCCGCGCTGCCGGGCTGGTCAGGCAGGGGTGAGGACGTCCTCGGGGGCGCCGTCGAGGACGAAGCCGTTGTCGAAGCGGATGCGGGCCGTCACCCGGCTGCCCTCCGTCTGGAAGGCGGTCCACTCGGGCTGCAGGGCCTCGACCTCGTCCTCCAGCCGCTTCCTGCTCGCCTCCGGCATGGCGTGGCCGTAGTCGTCGAGCAGCGCCTTGAGCCGCTGGTACTCGCGGACGCCGTGGCTCGGGGGCTGCCCGTCCACCCGCTCGACGGTGCCCCCGGTACCCGCCGCCAGGGAGAGGAAGCCGACGACGGCCCCCGCCGGCTGGGCGATCGCTTCGGCCAGCCCGATGTCCGTGGCGAGCTTCACCCGCTGGCCTTCCCTCAGGGTCATCGATCCTTCGTCCCTCACTCGATACGCGCCGCGGGAACGGCCCGCGGCGGAGCCATTATCCGCCGCGGGCCGTCCCCGTCAGTAGCCGACCGTGAAGCGGCGCTGGACGAAGCGCGGCAGTTCCGCCTCGTCGACCAGGGCCACCGCGGCGTCCTCCATGGAGATCCGGCTGAGCCCGTCGGCGTCGAGGACGGGCTGGTCGCCGCCGATGCGGAAGCGGCCCGTGCGCTCGCCGGGGGCGATGTCCTTCGCGGGACTGAAGTACGTCCAGAGCCTGTTGGAGGTGCGCAGGACGTTCAGGCCGTCGCGGGCGCCACGCACGGCGGCCGCGTACTCCCTCGGCAGCCCCAGCGGGTCCAGGGTGGCGTGGAGGTGTTCCTCGGAGTCCGCCATGACGAGGCCCGGTTCGATCTCCAGGCTGCCGGCGCCGCCGATCACGATCAGCCGGGTCCTGGGGTGGCTCTCCAGCGCCTTCAGCAGGGCCCGCGCCGCGGTGACGTGCACGCCGGGATCGGCGATCGAGCGCTCCACGGTGTCCGCGAGGTCCCTCGCGGCGTTGCCGGGCTGGAAGCCGCTGATCAGCACGTCCAAGCCGGGGAGGACGGCGGCGACGCTCGCGGCGTCGAGTACGTCGACGTTCTTCCAGGTGATGTTCTCGCGGCCCTCCTCGATCCCCGTGACGTCGCGGCTGAACGCCGTGACGCGGTGCCCCCGGCCGAGGGCTTCGGTGACGACGCGGCTTCCGATACCGCCCGTGGCCCCGATGACTCCGATGTGCATGGCTCTCCCCTATGTCGCATGCCAAAGCTCTTGCACAGGGCGCGCCTTCAGCACTTTCCTGTGCGCCGTTCGAAAACTATACGCCGTGAAGTTTAGATACGGCCACCAGAAAGGTGACTGTGTAGAGTGAGGGCGTGGCACAGACAGCGGGAACAGGAAGCACCAGGGGACGCCGCGAGCGGCTGCGGGCCGAGACGACGGCGGAAATCAAGAGGGTGGCCCTGGAGTTGATGGCCTCGGGCGGGCCCGACGCCATCACGCTGCGCGCCATCGCCCGGGAGATGGGCATGACCGCCAACGCCATCTACGGCTACTTCGCCACCCGCGACGAACTGGTGACGACGCTCATCCGGGACGTGTACACCTCACTGGCCGACGCCGTGGACGCCGCCTGGGCGACGGCCCCCGCCACGGACCCGGCCGGGCGCATCCAGGCCTGGGCGCACGCCCTGCGCGACTGGGCGCTGGCCAACCCCGAGGGCTTCCGCCTCGTGTACGGCGACCCCGTGCCGGGCTATCTGGCCCCGGAGGGCGGCGCGGCCCCGGAGGCCGCGCGGCGGGTCTGCACCGGGCTGACCGCACTGGCCGCGGCCGCCTGGCCCTATGCCGAACCCCTGTACGCGGACGGCGACTTCCAGTGGTCGGACTTCGACCCCGCGCTCCTCGACAAGGTCCGCCCGGAGTTCCCCGACCTGCCGCCCGCGGCCGTGGCACTCGCCATGCGGCTCTGGGGCCGGCTGCACGGCCTGATCACCCTGGAGGTGTACGGGCACCTGCGCACCCAGACGCTCAGCCCCGACAAGCTCTACCGCGAGGAACTCGCCGACCTGGTCCGCCTCCTGGGCGTCCCGGCCGGGCCGGGGGCCTGACGCCCCGGCCCGAGCGGGCGGCCGAATCCCGCGCTCTGCCTCGCTATTGCGGCGGCGTGCGGAGGCATTCGATCAGGTAGTCGCCCGTCTCCGGGTCGACGGTGACGCCGTGGGCCTCGCTGCCGAAGCCGGGGAAGGCGCGGTCGAAGGCCTCCAGGGCGCCGAGGTAGCGCAGCAGGGGGCCGTCGGGGGTGCCGAGGGACTCCCCGGGCATCAGGACGGGGATGCCGGGCGGGGTGACGGTCACCATGGCGGCCGCGATCCGGCCCGGCGCGTCGGCCAGGCGCAGGCGTTCGGTGCCGCCGCGGATGAGCTGCTGGTAGCAGTGGCGGGGCGGGTGGACGGGCTCGGGCAGGTGCCGGAAGGCCTCGTCGAGGGCGTCGACGAAGGCGCCGCGGGTGAGGTGCTCGTGCATCCGGGCGCACAGTGCGCGCAGGGTCGTGCCCCGGTAGCGGCTGGGATGGCGTTCGGCGAGGGCGGGCAGGACCCGGTCGAGCGGGGCGTCGGCGTCGTAGAGGGCCTTGAAGTCCATCAGGGCGTCCATGAGGGTGCCCCACTTGCCCTTGGTGATGCCCATGGAGAACAGGATGAGGGTGCTGTAGCTGTCGGTCTTCTCGACCACGATGCCGCGGGTGGCGAGGTACTCCGTGAGGATCCGGGCGGGGATGCCCCAGGGCTGGGTGTCCCCGGTGGCGGTGACACCGGGGCAGGTGAGGGTGACCTTGACGGGGTCGAGGAGGCAGTAGCCCTCGGTCAGGTCCGGGAAACCGTGCCAGGCGGCGCCGGGTTCCAGCTGCCAGCAGGCGGGCTCGGAGGCGAGCAGGGAGGTGGGCGCGTCCGCGAAGGCGATGCGGCTGCCGGTGGCGGGGTCGGTGACGTGCTCGGGCTGCCAGACCCCGAAGAACCAGTCGGGCCGGTCGCCCGCGGCGGCGATGCGGCTGCCGGTGCGGACGACGGCCTGCCGGAACCGGATCGCCTCGGTGACGGCCTCGTCGATCAGCCACCGGCCCTGCGGCCCGTCCATCATGGCCGTCGCCACGTCGAGGGAGGCGATGCCGGGGTAGAAGGCGGAGGTGGTGCCGTGCATCATGAACGCCTCGTTGAAGCGGTCGTGGTCGACGGGAGCCCGGGGTGCGGGCCGTACGTGGACCATGGCGCACTGGGAGAGCGCGGCGAGCAGCTTGTGGGTGGAGTGGGTCGCGAACACGGTCGGCCGGGCGGCGCCCTCGAAGGTGTCCGGCCCCACCGCCATGCCGTACCGCCCCCGGTAGAGGGGGTGGAAGCGGGCGTAGGCGAACCACGCCTCGTCGAAGTGCAGACGGGGCGTGCTCGGCGCGAGGGCGCGGGCGGTGGCGAGGGTGTCGTAACACAGGCCGTCGTAGGTGGAGTTGGTGACGACGGCGTACTGGGCGTCCGGTGAGACGGCTCCCTCGGTCAGGGGGTTGGCGGCGATGCGGGCGGCGACCGCGGCCGGGGCGGTGGCGGTGGGAGGCAGCGGGCCGGCCAGTCCGTAGCCGTTGCGGGTGGGCACGAGGTAGACCGGGCGTGCGCCGGAGACGACCAGGCCGTGCAGGACGGACTTGTGGCAGTTGCGGTCGACCAGGGCGATCTCGTCGGAGGTGACGCTGTAGTGGCCGACCATGCGGTTGCAGGTGGAGTCGCCGTGCAGGACGAAGTACGTGCGGTCGGCGCCGAAGACGCGGGCGGCGTTGCGTTCGGCCTCGCCGATGGGCCCGGAGTGCTCGTAGAGGGACCCGAGCTCGCCGACGGAGATGGACAGGTCCGTGCGGAACAGGCGCTCGCCGTAGTAGTCGAAGAAGGCCCGGCCCGCCGGTGACTTCAGGAACGCGACCCCGCCGGAGTGGGCCGGGGTGTGCCAGGAGTATTCGTGGGCGTCCTCGAAGCGGCGCAGGGCACGGAAGAACGGCGGCAGGATCTCCTTCATGTAGGTGTGGGCGGCGGCCGCGACCCGGCCGGCGATGAAGGCGGGGGTGTCCTCCAGCGGCCAGATGTAGCCGACGACGGTCTCCGACACCCACAGCGGCAGGTGCTCCAGGTCGTGGTCGGAGCTGTCGGTCATCAGCAGGAAGACGGGCAGGTCCTTGAAACGGCGCCGGATCCGGTCCAGGACCTCGGCCCCTCCGGTGGGCATCTCCGCGCGCCCGTCGGTCCCGCCGCCGTCACCGCGGCCCGGTCCGGTCCCGGCCGGTGCGGACTGCGCCGCTCCGGTGGGGCGGGGCAGGTCCCAGGCCACCACCGCGGCGGCGATCCCCGCCTCCGTCTGGAGCATCGCCCGGGCGTCCCGCGCGTCGGCCGCCCGTGCCAGCTCCAGTCCGCGGTTTTCGAGCTCCTTGCCGATGCGGCGCAGTTGTCCGGCGCTCACCCCGCCGCCGAGGGGGTCCTCGCGCAGTGCCAGCAGTACCGTGCCGTTCGCCATGGGTTCCGTCCGCCTTCCGTCATGGACCGCCCGGCCGGGCCGGGCTGGTGGGGGCCGCCCGGCGGTGACGTGGTGGAACCGGCACGTGCGGGCGGGGCCAGTCTGGTCCCGCCCGCCGGGTCCGGAAGCGATCTTCGAATGGGTTCACCCTCAGGTGGGCGTGTCGGACACGGGTACGTGTCCCGGCCCGCCCGGAGCGGGTGGCCCCGTCGGCCTGCCGTCCGCCGGCGGATGCCGGGGCGGTGCGGATCAGCCGATCGGATGACGGGCGGGTCGGCCGGATGAGTGGACGGGGAGAGACGGCGGAGGGACCACCCGCCGGCCACGTCCGGACCAGGATGGAGACATGAATCCGCACGACCGACTCCTGCTCGATGCCGCCGAGGCCGGGGCCGCCGACGGGGTGCGCGCCGCGCTCGCCGCCGGTGCCGCTCCGGAGACCCGCGACGAGGACCTCCGTACGGCCCTGCTGCTCGCGGTGCTCGGCGACCACGTCCACGTCGCCGAGGTACTGGTCGCCGCCGGCGCCGACCCCGACGCCCCCGATGCCCGCGAGGACAGCCCCTGGCTGGTCACCGGGGTCACCGGCAGCGTCCGGATGATGCGGGTCCTGCTGCCGGCCGGGCCCGATCTCACGCAGCGCAACAGGTTCGGCGGGGTCTCCCTCATCCCCGCCGCCGAACGCGGGCACGTCGGATACGTGCGGGCCGTGCTGGCGGAGACGGACATCGACGTCGACCACGTCAACCGGCTCGGCTGGACCGCGCTGCTTGAGGCGGTCATCCTCGGCGACGGCGGCTTCCGCCACGAGGAGGTCGTACGGCTGCTGCTCGCCGCCGGAGCGGACCCGTGGCTCGCCGACTCCGAGGGCGTGACGGCGTACGAGCACGCGGTGCGGCGCGGCTTCGACGGGCTCGCCCTGCTCCTGCGCGCGGCGCAGCAGCGGTCCGGGCACGGCGGCCCGTCCGGCCCGGGCGCGCGATGAGCCTCCGGACCCGGCCC